>NZ_DATHKG010000080.1:0-23379 GCF_035489435.1 Flavitalea sp. | reverse complement strand
AAACGACCGAAAAGTTTGACCGTTTCGTTTAATTGTGCCGGAGTCATTTTTTTGATACCGATGATAACAAAATCATATCCTGCGAGTACCAATTTGGTGACATTCGCCTTGGATTTATCCGTCGCTTTTTCAGATTCTCCCATCCCCACGGGACTTTTTTCGCCGGTAGCGGCCGCACCAAAACCGTAATTCCCGTCGGTAAGATGCAGCATCTGTTCTGCAAATGACCTCATTTCGGGTTTAGGTTTGTATGAATACCCGCTTTCCGGCATGGAATCCAGGTATTGTTTGGTGAAGGTTTTAGCTCTCTCCCATTCTTTCACGATATCCTCCGTGGAAGGCTGGGCAAAGGCCGGTTGAAAAGTCAGCATCGCAAATAACATGGTTACCAAACCGATCATCTTTTTCATATGCATTAATGTTTCTATTAATATAGGTATTTTAAACCGATCTGAAATGCCTATGACAAAATACCTGCTTTCATAACATTGCATAGACAATGGCCCTGTACAAACTTCCCCCAAGCGTGTTGTTACAAATTGCGGGTAACCGGACTGTCTGAAGCTGATATCCCGCAAAAAATAATAGGCGCGGGATGCGCCTATCCGTTTCATAATATGTTTTAGTTTATTACCTGTTTGTCATCTGTTCATTGTCTTCGGAATAACGGGCGCCCTGAACATTGATTTTTGAAGCTGCTTCTTCTATCAGGCCAAGATCTTCCGGATTAAGTCTGATTACAGCTGCTCCTAAATTTTCTTCGAGGCGATGAAGCTTGGTTGTGCCTGGGATCGGCACGATCCAGGGCTTTTGTGCCAGCAACCATGCAAGCGCTACCTGGGCGGGAGTAGCATTCTTATGCACCGCTATGCTGTTCAGAAGATCCACCATCGCCAGGTTAGCCTTCCTGTTTTCAGCCTTGAAGCGGGGAACAGTATTCCGAAAGTCAGCCTTGTCGAATTCGGTGTTTTCATCGATCTTACCTGTAAGAAATCCCCTACCGAGAGGACTGAATGGAACAAACCCAATACCCAGTTCTTCCAGTACAGGGATAATTTCTTTTTCAGGTACCCTGTGCCATAATGAATACTCACTTTGGAGGGCAGCCACGGGCTGAATAGCATGGGCCCGTCGGATTGTTTCCGCGCCGGCTTCAGACAGACCAAAATGTTTCACTTTTCCTTCCTGTATCAACTCCTTCACCGCACCAGCTACTTCTTCTATTGGCACATTGAGATCAACACGGTGTTGGTAGAACAGATCTATTCTATCGGTTTTTAATCTTTTCAATGAAGCTTCTGCAACCCGCCTGATATTTTCCGGCCGGCTATCCAATGCTGACCACTTACCATCTGCAGCAGGTTTCCATCCAAACTTCGTGGCAATAATAACTTCGTCGCGGAAAGGAGCAAGTGCCTCTCCTACCAGTTCTTCATTTGTAAATGGTCCATATACTTCTGCCGTATCGAAAAATGTCACCCCTTTTTTCACTGCCGCGCGGATCAGCGCAATCATTTCTTTTTTATCATGAGCGGGACCATAACCAAAACTCATACCCATGCAACCCAGTCCAATCGCCGAGACTTCCAGGTTACCCAAACCAAGTTTTCTTTTTTCCATTTGATGAATATTTTAAGATTAATTCATTGAGGACAACACATTGGAGCCACAAAACACAAAGTTACACGATAGATAAGTCAACCTTCTAAATAGAATCAAACCATTTATTACGAAATTCAAACATTCGGTCAATATCACGCGTTGGTTATTCATCGGTACGAAACGGGGAGGCTGGTAAGCCTTCTACATTGCAGAGATTTGCTCCATCAGGATTGTCGGCCCATGCATAACGCACATATAAAGGATCCACAATATTCTCACTCCATACAATCACTTTGTCACCTTCTATTTTTGCTTTAGCTCAAACAAATATCTTATCCTTGATAAGTAGTATTCCCAACAAGTTTTCCATTTACATAAAAGAAGTCAGCATCAACAATTCTACCTAAATAGACTTTAGCGAATTTCACCAAGGGTAATATGATTGCTTGCATCAATCTGCATAGTAAAAGGTCCTCCGGGTTTCATTGCCGGTATTACCACCAGCCATTTTCCTGAATTGTCTGCTTTTGTTGAAGCCACTTTGTTGTTGAATTTAACAGAGACTTTTTCGCGAGGCGAAGCCCAGCCCCAGATATTTATCCTTGCTTCTCTTTGCAGGACCATGCTATCCCGGATCAGCTGAGGTAGTTTGACCTGGCTATGGAGGGTTTTGAAAAATATTAGAGTGAGCAGAAAAAGCAGGATGCACGCAGTTCTTATATAATTCATAATCCGGGTATATTGTAAGGATCGGAATTTTCAATAAATTGGGATAAAGCCGATGAGAAGGATTCGGACTATCAAATAGATTCAAATGAATTTATCAAGGCATCTCTTTTAGCCCGCTCAAGTTTTTTCTTAATCTTGCCTGCAATAAAAAACAGAATAAAGGAAGGAATCAGGAAAAGAGCAGATCCAATGAAAATTCCGATTGAATAAGCGATGTCCTCATCAGGCAAGTCACTAAAGTTTCCGATAGATACCAAACTTATCACAGCTATCCATAGCCATGCAAAAACAAGACAAATGATTCTGGTCGCTTTCATTTGGAGAGAAAAAGTAAAAATAATACCTGGAATAGATATGTCAAAGTAATATTTGAAAACAATACAGTAACCCTGGTTGCAACAGCAGCGGGGCATTGTCAAAAACAAAAACCTGCAGAAATTTGCAGGTTTTGCAGGATAAAATAAATCTGATTTTACATCCACTTCAATTGAATATGAAGATGATTGGGATTATCGGGAAATACAATTCCAAGGGAAGAAATCAATGGTGCCAGACGCGGATCGATCAGGTTGGTAGGTGGTACACTGCTAAACAGTGGAAGTTTTTTGCTACCAAAGAAAGCTCCCTGTAATGGCAGACCAAAGCCCAGGCCTTTCTTATAAGTAGCAGGCAGCACTTTAAGATAAGCCAGGATATTCACGACCATCTGTATAGCTCCACTGTTTGAGAAGCTGCCACCCTTGTAATTGATATCAATACACCGTCCTGCACAATGCCCGGTACAACTGCCATCCTTGGGAGGCCGGATAAAACTTCCAATCATAATATCACGGTACTGTTGCTGCCTGGCCTGTTCACAAATATGATAGATGACGGGCAGGCTTTGTACTATTTGAGTGGAGGGATTTACATTAAGCACCTGTTTACCCTGGGCCAGGCTTTGCAGTTGTGCTTTGGTGTCAGTAGTTAAACCTGTGGTCACTCCAACAACACCTGCACTAACGGAGTCGAGTATCCGCTGTGCATGCCATTGATTAAAAGCAAGTACCTGTTGCACCGGCGGAGCAGCTGATCCGGATGGTATTACATGAACAGGAACATACGATCCGGCTGCGTTTAGCATAGGTTTCATTACAGCCCAGGTGTTCGGCCCAATCACACCATCGGCTGTTAGCCCATTTTGTTGCTGCCATACAGCTGCTGCCTGTGCAAATGCCTCTTCGCTGAGTGTAATGTTTTGCTGACCTGATAGCGGCAATAAAAGTTTATTGATTTGTACAGCCTGCGCCGACCATCCAAGTGTATTCGAATAATAACGATTTTGTTCTATTGCCTTTGACCATGTACTGGTTAGTTGATCAGGCTGAATAGCCATTTCATCTTCAGCAGCAATAATTTCTGAAATTACCTCATCGCTCCAGGCCATATTATCAAACGCTGATACTGATCCGGCGCTTGCAAAAGCCGATCCTCTGGTTTCAAAATCTGATCCTCTTGCTTCAAACCCATATTTCGTTTCGGAATCCTGGTCTTTGGCTTCAAACCCATATTTCGTTTCGGAATCCTGATCTTTAGCTTCAAACCCATATTTCGTTTCGAAATTTGAATCATGAGCCTCATAACCGTATGCGGTTTCGCCAACATTAGTAAATGACTCAGCCTCATTTTGAACCGGATTACAAACCCCTAGTTTGATAATACCAAAAAGACTACCCGGATTACGAACACCAGCAGGATTCACTACAACATTCTGACGGTTTACTTCTATTCTTCTTTCATCTACGGTTACACCATCGGGCCCTTCCCCGGGTATACCTTTATTGCCACCAACGACGATTGCAAATCTCCTGGCACCATCCGTAATGATTTCTTTCACGATATCACAATGTGAAGCGCCAGACACATTGGCCAGGTTGATCACATTATTCTGTCCATCCAGGTGCTGTGCTGCCAGGTCAGCGAGCGAATAATTTGTTGAGCTGTTGCCAGCAGGAACATTAAAACACATAATGTCCCCAGCTTCTACTGGTGTTGATGCTGCTCTTAAATGCACAGGTCTTTGCTGATCATTTTTCCGGGCATTGCTCAATGCCTGCACGATATAAACAATATGCCTCCTGCTGAAAATAAATCCATCGGCTTCTAAAACACCAGCCAGTTGCATGGCCCAGGAAACAAAGGCGGCACTCCAGGCTTCATTGTTCATCGCCGAGTTTCTTGCATTGACAGCCGGATTTGCAACTTTATAATTAGGTATAGCTGCACCAGCTCCACGAACAGCTTTCCAGTATTCTTCGAGATGTGAAATCATGCGGAAGGAGCCGTCCGGCATACGTTCACCTTCCGGAATTTGATGACCGTTGGGTACCGGATTCCATGGATCGAACCAATCCAGCTGTGCCTGGCCGAGTATATAAGTTACCTGCGCTCTTATCCCACACCAGTCACGCCGTGGAACAGGTGGAACCGGGAAAAAAGGAATTGAAACAAAATCATTGAAACGCAACTCGCCATAAACTGCCGGTTCCTCAGCCACCGTAAATTCAGTGTCTCCGGTTGGATAAACCTCGTTTTGCCCGGCCACAAAATCAGCGTAATGCGGAAATGCAGATTCCATACTATGACCGCTTTCACCGTTTGTTTCAAAAGCCTGCAGGCTTTCACCAACCAGATAATGTATTTCATAAAAATCTTCAGTTTCAGGCTGCACAACCGGAGAACTTAATGAAAGCGTAGTGCCCCTGGCAGTGTTATTTACAATCCTGTCCTTGCCCTCAGCAATCAATACCGCTGAATATTTTTTTACAAAATCTGCTGTAGCCGCAGGAGATGAAAATGCCTTCACGGCAGTCTGTACTGCACGGGTTGATATACTTGGATTATTATTATGACATTCCTGGAACAGCGCTTTTACATACACACTTCTGTTGTAATAATTATTGATGAATGTGTTATAAATATTATCATCTTTCAACCTTGCGCGAAGACTGGTAAGATGTTTTGTCAGGTAGGACTTTGAAAGATTAACTCCTGCTACAATTACTTCTTCATCGAGACCTGCGTAAAAAAATCTTTCAGCCCAGCCATTCCATCTCAGGTCGTTTATATTTGACTGCGGAACTCCTTTAATGGCCGGAACTTCGCCATTCGCGAT
This sequence comes from Flavitalea sp., assembly GCF_035489435.1. Classification (NCBI taxonomy): domain Bacteria; kingdom Pseudomonadati; phylum Bacteroidota; class Chitinophagia; order Chitinophagales; family Chitinophagaceae; genus Flavitalea; species Flavitalea sp. The sequence continues at coordinate 17,894 of NZ_DATHKG010000080.1, read as the reverse complement.
TTTGTATTTGTTTACAGGATCCAGTTCAATGCCGAATCTTTTGAAAGCGGGTTCATTCAGCTTGATCCATTCCTGGATTTTACCAACATGTAAGGTAAACTGCATAAAGCCTATACTTACAATACCCGCATCATAGCTATTCAAAACCTGTATGCGGCCATCAGTTTCAACATTGGCAATACGTTGAAACAAATCAAGTTCTTCCTGGGAGATGGACAGCTTACTGCTTTTGTGTAATGAAACCAGTACCTTATCAACGTTATCTGTGACCAGGTAAGATCCGGTCCTTAATCCTTTGATATTATTATATGTAGTTGCTTCAAATCCGAATGGAACTTTTGCACCACCTAACACAGGCTGAAACCCCGATGATATCAATACTTTGCGGCCCTTCAGGAGATCGGACCTTATTTTCGCCCACTCGGCCTTGAACGCAGTTTGTTGCGAATTATTCATGCTGGCAAAAGACAGTGATAAAGAAATAGATAAGTTTGCCCTTACAATTTTTTCAAGTTGTGCCGAAATATAGGTAGCATCACCCCAGTTGCGAATGGTATCTGTGATAAGTGTGGCTGTTGATGTAGTTGAAGTTGGTGGTGAAGGTGGTGAGCCAGGTGCCTCGGATGACTGGGTAGGTGCAACCGGGGCTACAGTAACTCCTTCAAATAAGGACGAATGATTGGAATATGCACCATCTAATTCTTTTGCAATACGTATCGGCGAAGACAGAACACTTTTATACCCGTTTTTATGAATTTCCTGGATACGGGCATACACATAATCCCAATCAAAAAAAGGCGCTTCCCGCAGACCGCCCGGATCCCATCCACCATTTTTGTCATAACGGTTAATTGGCGCAAGGTCCTCATGTCCCAAAAGCCGCGGAGTTTTCCACCAGGGCTGATCCATTGGCCATCCGTTCCTGATTGCTATATCATATGCCAGTACAGCAACAGTGTTATGTTGTTCCTTTGTGAACCGCAACCCGGGTCGCATTGGGGGATGATTTTTGTCAGTTACATATTTGCCATCGACAATATAAACTACAGGCAAACATTCAACATGGATATAACAGGAATTTGCAGTTTGTGTACCTGGCAATAATTTCATGGGGTTTTGAAAAGAAGGCCATCTCTTTTTCCATAGTGTGCTTACAATCGCGGGGAGATCTTTTTCAAACCGATTATTATCAACTGATTTTTTTTGATCTCCCATGCCTACTCCCCATGCTTCCTTGCGTTCATTCGCAACCTGCGCCAGGTCGCCTCCTTCTATCCCCTTCCATCCATTTATATAGTGACAGCCAGAAGATTGCGAATAAAAATTGATAGCATAAATAGTTGGATAAATTCCTCCTTTTACAGCTTTTCCAGGTAATGATCCGCCACTGGTATGCACTACCAGGCCATATACTTTTCCCTGCCAACCTGCAGGCCGATATTCATTGCCCGCTCTCTTCCATTGTTTTTTTGCCTGGATGGAAAATGGTGATAAACCAGGCGCAGCAGGATAGATAGCGGGAAATTCCTGGTCGGTTAATACATACTCATCTGTTTCATTGCTATACATATTATTTTCATGTGCAGGTTCATGTTCATAAGAATGTGTTCCGTTCAAACCTTTGGAATGCTCTTGCTCATATTCATGTTCATATTCCTTCGCATACTCCTGTGCATATCCATGTGCATGCTCCTGTGTATATCCTGTTTCACCGGTATTAGATGGGGAGTCCAGGAAGGGACTTTTGACATCCAACTGATCTGTTGTCTCTGTGCTTTCAGCAGTATCTTCCGCGAAAGATTGAAATGGAGAGTTCATAAAAAAATGTTGGTATTTGATAACATTAATTTAAAACCGACTGTGCCGGAACACCGTTGGTAGAAATTTTTGTGGGTGGAGGCGAGGCAATAACAGCCGGGTTCTTAATCCTGTGGCCTGTTGCTTTTTCCCAGTTGTTGATGATGGAGAGCAGATCTGTTAAAGCCTGCTGTTCTGCCGGAGTAGCCGGTGGATTCAGCGTTGGCGACTGGCTTTCGATTATTCGCCTGACATTTACTTCGTTTGGCAAATTGTAATCACCTAATTCAATCCTTCTCAACAATGTATTCATTACCGGGGCGATATCGAGCAGTCCTTCTGATTTACTATGTGCCTGCACCCCTACTTTGTTACCAATGTTTATGAGTCGTTCACCCGGTGTGTTGCCGTTGCAACGCAGGAATTCAATAAGCGGTGAATCATAAGAGATTACTTCGTAGAACCAGGACATCATCACAACTGAAGCATATTCTTCTTTGGAAAGGTTGAAATACCGGTAGTTGGTGAAACTGGTATCAGTTGTTCTGCGCGACATCAGCATCTCCTGTATTTTTTGCGCTGTGTCTACTATACTAAACATGTCGGTACTGTTTGCTCCTACCTGGTTACGCGCATTTGTATATGCCTGCCATATTTCTGCCAGGAACTTTTCGAACATGATGATGAAAGGCTGATTGTTAAACTCGGCCTTATAAAAGTTGACCGGAACATTGGAGCCACTATCGCCGAAGGCAAGGTCCATACCAAACATCCTGTAATAAGCATTTCTCCTGGTTGCATCTGCTGAAGTCCTTAACTGACCTGAAATGTTTCTTGAAGCAGTATTGGATAAATGTTTAAAGAAAAGATTTTCTGTATTCAAAATCCACTGAAATGCAAGGCGGTTTTGAGTAGTTGCTTTTTTTAGCTTTTCATCATGCAGATACAGGTATACCATCTTTTCAAATATCTGGCTGGCCCTTGTATTTTCAACTAGATAGGCATAGATCAGGTGATAAGGCGGAACACGCTCACCGGCCAGGTCAACAAAGGTGGAGAAGATGTCGCCGGCAGCATTCCGGTAATCAGTTCTCACAACGAAATCGGCCCAGTGCTTTTGAATGGCATCTTCAATGAATTCCGGGTCGTCAAGCGCAGAAAATTCCTGCACCACGGTAATATCATATGAAAAGAATGTGCCCCTGTTCTGAGGTTGTGGAGGACCAACGAGTATGGGAGGCAAATCAAAGAATTTTAGTGCGAGGGGATTGAAACCACCAACGTTATTGAGCGCCGTAAAAATGACGTTATTTATTAAGTCCATGATTAACGATTTACTTTGTTATTGCAATTGGGATCTATAATAACAAGTGCAGCGTCACTTTTCCGACGTACACTGCTGGTGCTGATAATAAACTGTCTTTCCTTCAAATCCGGGACCTGCGGGGTATTCGGCGTCGGATGGCAGTATATTCTCTGATCATATTCCAGTTTTTTTATTCTATTTTCCACATCTTGTTTTTCGGAATATATGGGGCCTGTTTCATGTCCGGCCGAACGTGCGGAAGCAAGATCTTTTTTAATACTATTCAGCTCCGTCTGCAACTCGGTCAGTTGTTTTCTGATCTCGGCACATCTTTTGGTCTTTTCGGATTCCTGTGTAATCTGTTGCTGTGTCATGTTAATTGTTTTGTATTTAATTCAATTCGATAGAGAAACCGAGTTTGGTCATCCATTCTTCCTGTTGACGATAAAGAGCGGGCAGATCCCCTTCTCCAACACCTATCTTATACCCATTAAGAGCAAGCAGGCGAATACATTCTTTCCAGATCCAGGCATGGGAGGTGAACAATGCAGGCCCGGCCATATACTCAAGCTTTACCAGCTCACGGGGACTCACTCTTTCTGGTGGAATCACCTGCGACAATGACCGGTTGCCAAAGGCCCGGTAAGGATGTTTAAGTACCAAACGAACCAAATCCGGTATTGCACCGATACATATTCTAATGAGCCCAACGGAAGGAAAGCTCACAAGATTGATATCATAATCACTCTTGAAAGATTCTTCAAGATTATCCCAGGGGCCGGCTCCGTAAAACTGGCGGCACATTTCAATATTCATCAGCACGCGGATATAAGAGATAGGATGCGGATCTCGCAGATGATAGGCGAACACTGCCTGCGGAATTCCGCTCACAACATCATGCAAAGCAGAAACCGCAGCATAACCAGTATGCACAAACGCAAATGCATCAGCAGCGATTTCGCCAGACCATCCCGAATAAGCTTCACCCGCTATTTTTGGATGTGCTGATAACCTGGTCTGCAGTATTACAGAAAGTTCCTCATTCCATTTCAGGATGTGTGCAACCTGGTGGCCTGTTTCGTGAATTATAGCGGTAGGACGATACAAATTATGCTGGGTTACCTTGATGGCCGCCACCGGGCTGATCCGGCCATCCCAAAGACGTAAACCTGCTTTTAAAATAGAAGCTCCTACTCCCTTATCAACATAAGTCAATACCTGGGGTGTTAGTTTACCAATAGGACTTAGGAGTTCCTGCATACTTCTTACACAAAGGATATCACATGCGCGCAATAAAGCTGCAAGGCCGGAAGTAGTTCTCGAATTGATCGCTACGGTATAAAAATGAATAGTTTCCTCGGCTTTCAGATACTTATCCCTTAATAAAAGCAATGCCCGTTTCATGGATCGCAAATCTTGCTGTCCGGCTGAGTTATCAAGCTGTTTTTTTAGCGACTCTGCCAGTAATATTATTTCAGTAACACTGTTCTTAAGGGATTCTTTGAGTGTAAGACCCATGTTATGATCAATCCCATGCCAGGCATTCCCGGAGGCGAGATTGTCAAGCACGGAAAGGCGAGTGGCTGCCTGAAGCCAGTGATTCGCCTGGCGCTTTAGTGAATAATATGTTGAAGTAGATGATTGCATAGATGGTCAATCAAAGCGTTTATCAGCCACGACCTTTATTTCGGGTGCCTGCAGAGAAGGCATCGTGATATTTCCCAGGTTACCGATTGAAAGATTTCCCCTGATCGCACCAATCACTGTCCTGATGGTTGACATACCCGTAACATTTTTCCAGCCGAGCTTAATAGTAACTCCATCCTGCGGTTGCGCCTGCGCTTCTTTGAATTCGGTAGCTCTTGCTTTGAAAAAAGCCGCGACTGAATCATATGCCGAGCCAGCTATCTTTTCGATGATTTTTTCTACCAGTTTTGAAATAACCTGCTTACCTGCGATCTTGCCGATCAGCGCAGCCGGACTAAAATGTTCGGTTGCATCTGAATAGTTTTCCAGGTATAGCTCGGGGATTGATTCATGTACCAGTTTAACCTTAGTTGAAATATTTTTTATGAGAATGCCATTCAGCACATGTTTAATAGATTGTCTTATAGCAATTGCTCCCCCCAGGAAATCATTCTTATTCAGTTTTTCTACCAGTGCTTTTGCATCTTCCTCGCTGAAATAATAATTTAACCTGATCTCTGATTTCACAAAATTGATTACGCCCTGGATATCGGCCGATCTGCTTTCGATTTTTGTATTGGGATGCTCATTGTCTTTATGTTTATGCTTTGCCCGGTTTACCGGGGGAATACGCAGCCTTGCTCCTTCAATTTCGAGATAATAAAACCGTTGACCGGGGCTGGTTTTGAGACGGGTAGATACTGTTTTCGCTTCAACATCTTTACCAAGGGCTGGCTCCTTCAGCAACAGCGAGGCGGCCTGGGTAGTGAGCGGAAGAAGTTGGATCCAGGCTTTGGGTTGTTTCGCATTAAGGCCGGGAAGCTTCTCAAACCTAGCTATCATACTTAAACGGCCGCGGGTGATTTCGTATAAGTGAACCTTTGCTTTGATTGGTTTCGAAGTGTCAAGGCCATATTTGTCCCGGAGAAAATTAGCAAGCGGCAGGCTCCGGAAAGTCGTAACGGTGTTCGCTGTCTGGGCATCAATGTTAATGTCATATATATGCGTGAACTTCTTATAAAATTTTGCAGGAGTATCTCTTGGCATTGCGACCCATACGGCTTTTTCTTTTGAAGGCCGAAGTTCCTCACGTATATATTGTGAAGGGAAATTATTTGCAGCAGCTTCCTCGAAGGCTTCAAGTGTTTGCATAGTCAGGTTTTCTGAATCTGCAAAAGCTGCCTCATCGAGGCTGGTCATTTTTTGTACGGTTTGTTCAATAGTATTCGCAATTGCCTCATAGGCAAGATCTGTATTGCCATGTTCGTAGGTTTCGAAACCAATGGCACTCATACCTACATCGATAATGCTGGCCGCCAGAGGTTTCGCAACATTGGCAGGAACATATTTACCTACCAGTTTCGCCAATAAGCCTGCAAGAAAATTGATCACCCTTTGCCTTCCTATCAGCTTTAATGCAATTTTGATAACAGGCTGCAATGCCATGATAGCTACCGGCAAAAATTTTTCTATTGCGGGAGCCGGACTTTCACCTGGGGGCAGGCTTTTTAATTCGTGAATGAATTGCTGCCTTGCTGCATCGAGGGACGGGGTGTTAACATAACCTGTCTCATAGCCACTTGTTCGCTCAGCTGTTTCATCAGAATATTCATAATTCATGACCATGGCATTTGCCTCTGATTCTTCAGGTGCAAATAACAGTTGTGCAATATGATTATCAAATTCACTTTGTACATCTTCCAATTCACTCTGAGCCGGCAAATCTGCTGAGGTAGTTTCATCGGTTTCAAGGTTTAGAAACTTTTTGGCAAGTGTTTGTGCATGCGGCTGCAATGCTTTGGGAAGCTTGCCAATGGCAAACTTCAGCACTTTATCAAGTAAGGGCTTTATTAATCCTTTTATCTTATTGAGAACAATATTGAGGGGCATTAGTTTGCCCACAGCAGCCACTCCTTTTTTAGCCAGGTCGACCCCTTTTTTAACAACGGACTTAACTTTGTCAAATATTTTTCCGAATAACTGCTCCTGTGCAGGTGTATAACCGGTGTGGGTAAACTCGAGTGTTTCAAAAAATGATTCAACCGAAGCTTCGGACTGGTCTCCAAGATTATTGCCGGAAAAATGATTGGAAACACTGTCAATCATATTTTCTGTTTCCCGGATAACCGGGATAAAATATTCACGTGCCTGCTGATAAGCAAATGGTATAAAGTTGTCACCCATCGCTGTTTCATTGGATACTTTGGATCTCCAGGTATCTTCTACTTCGTTAGCAATCTCATACAAGGCTTCGTTGAATTCGGCATCTTCAAGTTCAGCCAGCAGATCAACATAGTCTTCACCTGCTGGGTTTATCAATGTTGAAGAGGCTGCTTCATAAGTTTTAGAAAATGGGCTTTCACTTTCTTTGAAGTAGTTGGAGAAAAAACTGTCAACAGTTTCACCCATAACCGGCTCTTCTTTTGTTACCTGGACATCGGCAAAAGGTGTTTCGAATTGAGCCAGGATAGCGGATGATCCGTTCGTATTTACTTTATCCATAAAAGAATTTTGACGTGAGATGATATGGTAAATGTAGTATTGCGGGAAAGGGTTATTCTATCCCCCTTAATAGTGATTTTTTAAAAATCATTTTTCAAAGAAAGTCTCGTGGTAGTAATTGATCAGGGCAGCGGTGTTTTTTGCCCCGGTTTTGTCCAGGATGTTTTTGCGGTGCGATTTAACTGTCTCGTAAGAGATAAAAAGTTTATCGGCAATTTCATTATTTGTAAAACCCTGCATCACGAGGCCAAGTATTTCAATTTCGCGGATACTGAGTTTAGGATCATTTATGACTGATCTTGCAGTCATCTTTTTTTTGATAAGGAAAATACTTTCATTAATGTCGGCAACCTCCACATTTACAATAACTTGAAATTTTTTGCCCGGGGTTTTCACCAATGACATGAGCTCGCGCATCTTTAATAGCAATTGCTTTTCTGCATCAGCATTCCATTCTTCTGCTTCGAAGAAATTCAATACTTCGTTTTGGGGATGAGCGCTGGAAAAAACCTGTATGCATAAACTAGCTGCCATCAGCGTCAGGTGTTGAAATTCTCCCGGAGCGGGAGAATGGTAAGCAAAAGGGTTAAAGCAATGGGCGGTAAAAATAAATTTTATGAATGATCCGCCAATACCCCTTTTGTGTGATTTTAATCACCGGAATCAGGGATTTGAAATGTTTGAACTTTAATATCAGCCTTCGATTTCAATTTTTAAGCTTTGATAAAAGTGACAACATCTAAAATCTTATCTCGCCGGACTCATCGCTTCATCTACCAGGTACAAAATGGATAGATAGTCTTCTCCTACAGCATCCGACAAGGCAATCTCGCAAGTCTTCGTGGATGAATAATAGCCATCATATTTTGTTTGCTTTACTTCCGCAGCTTCAGCATTTGTAGCAGAAGCGGTAAGTTCCGGGAACAAAAAACCACGATCTCCTGCCATCCCACAACAACCTGCATGGTTCGGCACTGTGACTTCATTCGCAAAATGTTTTGCAACCCTTAAAAATTTATTTTCAGTTTTCATTTTCTTTAAGGAGCAAACCGGGTGCAACACAATGTTTTTATCTTTTTGTTTTACATCAACAAAAGGCATAACCATATCATGCAGGAAGTCGACACTGTCCATGATGGTCATGGCATCAAATCTGCTTTTAGCCAGCTCATTTAATACAGGTCGCATTTGATGCAGCGTGTAGGCGCAGGAACTAACGTCAATGACTATGGGCAGCCGACCCTCCCTGCTTGATTGCCATAATTGGTCTACTATCTTATTTGCAGTGTAACGGTATGCATCACTGAAGCCCTTTGATCCAAAGATCTGGCTGCAGCAACTGCCTTTTACATTGTTTAATATATTGACATCGATCCCCGCCTTAATACAAATGCTCATAAAAGTTTCCATGAGATTTTTGTCATGTCCCTTATAGTTTCCCATGGCCCGGGAAATACAAGCCGGGAAATAAACGATAGCGCTATCTGCCCGAAGGCCTGATTTTATATCATTTGATTTGAGTACGGAAAGGCTGGGTGGGGATTGCAGGTGATCAGACCAGAGCGGCATTGAAGGAACCATTCTTTTAATTGCCCGGGTTAACTTAACCATCGTGTGTTTTCCTAATACGTTATTGACACCAGCACCTGTTCTTAATCCTGCTCTTGTAAGCCATTCAACCATTCTGAAATTTTTTGCAACCCACAATGCAGTGCTGTTTGCGGCCTTAGAATGATTTTCTCTCCGAAGGCGCTTTATTAAATCACCTGTGTTGATGTCAACAGGGCAGGCTGTGGCACAAAGACCATCCACGGCACAGGTATCTTTTCCATCATATTGATATTGATCGAGGAGCAATTTATGATTGGCATGATCACCAGCTGTTTCCAGGTTTTTCAATACACGGCGAATAACAATTCTTCGTCTGGGCGTGGTAGTGATATCCCGGCTTGGACAAACATGTTCGCAAAAACCGCATTCAATACAGCGATCAACTTCCTCTTCTACAGATGGTAACTGCTTAAGATTCCTGATATGAGCATGGCTGTCCTGGTTTATTATCACGCCCGGATTCAGCAGGTTTTGAGGATCAATGATATTCTTGAGCCTGTTCATGATTTTATATGCTTCACCACCCCATTCGGTCTCGACAAATGGCGCCATGTTTCGACCGGTGCCATGTTCTGCTTTTAAAGTGCCTCTATATTTTTCTACCACAAGGTTAACGACCTGCTTCATAAAACGATCATAGCGGCTGACCTCGTCTGTTGTATTGAATGATTGAGTAACTACAAAATGAATATTACCATCTTTTGCATGACCAAATATGATGGCATTCAGATATCCATATACCCGAAAAATTTCCTGCAGATCCAGGATTGCGTCGCCGAGTTTTTCAACAGGGAAAGCGATATCTTCCAAAACAACTGTCGTGCCGCTGGCCCTTACAGCCCCTACTGCCGGGAATAAGCCCTTTCTTACTTTCCAAAGAAATGCCTGCTCTTCAGGATCATTGGTGAAAACAGGTTGATTAATCAGCGAAAAATCCATTGAAGAGAGCAGGAACTGTTTTACTCTTTCCTCCAGCTCCCCTGTTGAATTTTCCTGGAATTCTATGAGTAATGCAGCGGCCGTTTCGGGCAGCGTCTTTATCACTGCCGGCATACCTTCCATATTCTCAATGGCATGTAATGAAGCCCGGTCCATCAGTTCTACCATCATGGCCCCCGCATTTGTTAAAGGCACAATTGCCTGGCAAGCTGCATAGATGTTTGGAAAGTAAAGCAGGGCGGTTGATTTATAAGGATAATCCGGAACGGTTTCCAATACAGCCTCCGCTATAAAGGCCAGCGTACCTTCTGCCCCAATCAAAAGGTGAGCTAAAATGTCCAGGGGATGCTCAAAATCTATAAATGCATTGAGTGAATATCCAACGGTAGTTTTGGTGCGGTACTTGCTCCTGATTTTTTGGTAAAGGGCATGGTCTGACCTGATCTGAAGTCTGATGTCTTCGAGTGTATCATAGATTTCTTTACACTCCTGTTCGAATCGCGAATAGTCATTTTTTTCTTCAGTCGAAAAAATGCTGCCATCCGGCAATACAAACCGGATATATTTTGTTGTATGATATGAATTCAGCTTTACACCACAGCACATGCCACTTGCATTGTTCGACAGTATGCCTCCCATCATGGCTGAATTAATACTTGCCGGATCCGGTCCGATTTTTCGTTGGTGCTTTTTCAGGTAAGCATTTACCATTGCACCGGTGACGCCGGGTTGTACCCTTACCAGGTTCCCCTCTTCTTCTATTTTCAGCTTGTTCCAGAACTGACTTAAATCCACCAGGATTCCATCAGTAATAGCCTGGCCTGAGAGGCTTGTGCCCCCTGTGCGAAATACCAATGGAATTTTATGTTGATGGGAAAATTGAAATAATGAAATCACTTCGGCTTCGCTCACCGGTTGAACCACTGCTTTTGGCAACAAATAGTAGAATCCTGCATCTGCTGCAAATGACACTAAATCTATGTAACGGTCTCTTATGCGGTTTGCGGGTATTAACTTTCGTAATTCGTCATTCATAACAATCTCGCTTATTCTTCGGATTTTTATCTTATTCGCATCCGAAGAATTAGCCAAAGTAAAGAAAGATTGTGAGGATAACAGCGCTAAATTTGTAATCATTTTTCATCTAAACGCGCAACTTATGATTCGGGTATTTGCTTTAAGCGCTTTGATAATTACTTCCTGTGGTGAGTCATCAATTATACTTACTGAAGACGAAAAAAAGATAATCACCCGCGATGTTAAACAAACGCTTCAAAATTACAGTGATGATATCAGGAAGACAGGCCTCAAAGCTGAATTTAAATACCTTGATAGTTCTTCCGATTTCTTCTGGGTGCCACCGGGATATAACTCGGCTATTTCGTACGATTCGGTTGCGTTTATTTTAAAGCAAAATGCCCCATTATTAACATCGATAAATAATGTTTATGAGATATTAAAAATAGTGCCCATTGGTAAATACCAGGCTTGTTATACAGCGAGGGTGATTTCCAATGTTACAGATACAAAGGGTAACTCATCCACGACGTCCCTGATTGAAACCGGGGTTTTGATCAAAAGGCCTACCGGCTGGAAATTATTGAGTGGTCAAACCTCGATGATTAATTCAACACAAAACTGAAATGTGAATAAAAAACTATAATGTGTTGATCGTAGCCACTAACGGGTGCGAATTTTTCTATTGGGTCCTCAGCGCCTTTATCGGGTTTGCAATTGCAGCCTTTATCGCCTGGAAACTTACCGTAACCAGGGCAATGCATACCGCGATTAATCCCGCCAAACCGAATACCCACCATTTAACATCTATATGGTAAGCATATTCCTGCAGCCATTTGTTTGTTGCCCACCAGGCAACGGGAAAGGCAATTATATTTGAGATGATAACCAGTTTCAAAAAATCTTTTGACAAAAGGGAAGTTAAATTGAACACGGTTGCCCCCAATACTTTTCGTAACCCTATTTCTTTTACTCTTTGTTCGGCAGAATAGGTTGCCAGGCCAAATAGTCCCAGGCAAGCTATAAAAATAGTAGAGAATGCAACCCAGATAAGGATAGTTTGCCGCCGTTGATCTTCCACATAGAAAAGAGCCAGCTGTTCGTCCAGGAAATGATATTCAAAAGGATCATTTTTATCATTGGCAACCATAATTCCTTTCAGTTTACTTAAGGTTTCTTCGATATGATCTGCTGTAATTTTCACAGTATAATAATCGATCCGATGTATGGGATTCTGAATGTATGCTATCACCAGGGGTTGGATTCTTAAAACAACAGCCATGAAAAATTATTTTCTTTTCCTGCTTTTCACATCAATAATGAATAGCATTGTTGTTGGACAGGTCGATAAGAATGCAAATTTAAAAAGCCCGGCAGACAGCATTATAAAGGCAGATAGTATCATAAAAGACCGGGATGATAATCGTTATACTATCCGGATTATGCCCGATAACAAGCTGTGGATGACAAATAATCTCAACATAAAAATACCCGACACTTATTGCTATGAAAACATTCAACAGAATTGCGATAAATATGGTAAACTATATACCTGGAAATCGGCCGGGGAGGGATGTAATTTACTTGGAGGAGGATGGAGACTTCCAACAAACGCAGACTGGGAAAACCTGGTGAAACAATTTGGCGGCATACGTGAGAATTCCGGTGATAGCGGTAAGACGGCTTATAAGGCAATGATCCCGGGAGGATCGTCTCAATTTAAGTTGTTGTTTGGTGGTGGACGTGATCTTTCCGGTACTTACGCGCGGGTTGAAGCTCATGGATTTTACTGGACCGCGACAGAGACGACTGATAGTACTGCCTGGTTTTACAATTTTGGCAGGAATGGTGCAATGGCCAATCGTCATAGCGATGGTGAAAAGGTCAGTGCGTTTACTGTACGATGCGTAAAAGACTGATACAGCATTGTCTTTGCTTTTCCCCCTGCCCTATCCATATAGCTTTCAAATTATTTTAATCAGGAATTAAATAGTCATTTTTCAATCCGCATTAGCCTCTACATAAACCCAGACATTACCACCTGAAATTGTGGGGACCAATACCCGCTTATAGTCCTCCGCTTCGTATTCGTCGGCCCGCATTAGCTCTTCATCCGTAATTTCAAATACTATTCCGTCTATTGAATCCGAAGAATCACCAGGTATTAGAATCAGGTGATGGGTAAGGCCACTGATAGCGACAACTTCATCGTCTTTAATTTCAACCCGGGATAGTTTATAGCCCTTTATCGCATCTTTTCGCCCTGGGAGTTCCCGGTTAAAAACGCTTAATTGTACGGCCTCATCCTGCAATGTGCCATAAGAAAAGAGGTAGTGTGACATCGAATTGTATTGTTTTAACGAAAATATGGAATCAAGGGGGGTTAAAAGACTCCATGATTTCCCAGATAAAAAATTTAATCAAGCCAGAAATACTTCCAGTGAACTTCAGGGAGATTGTGGACCTCAAAATGTCCCCTTTGCTGCCTGAGTTCATTTTCGGTAAGCAATAATAAATCCTGGTCGTGACTGGTCATTTCCTGCTCATTCAATTTATTATACATCACTATTTCCCTGACGCCAAATTTGTTTGAATTTTGCTCGAAATAAAAATGGTTTTACCAGGCGCAGATAGAATCGCCATCCGTGTTCAATCGTGCTCCAGGTGCAGGATCTCTCTATTGGTCAGGTACTAAGGATAATGAAGACAACTATTTTGACGGAGCCAGAACCTATAAAATAACGGTCCCGTTACCTGTGCATGTCAAATTATTCTGGTCCATCACTATCCAGGTTGTCTTTTCCCGAAGTGAAATTGCAACCGGTCAAACATGGCAGCGCTGAGATCTATGTATGAACTGGACTGAATATCAACAACTATCCCTTCAACGAATACCTGGGTGGTTCAACAGTTTCATCTTTGACCAGTTCGTGTTTTGCCTCCATATCCATACTTACCCAGCCCAGATTCCATTGGATTGATCCCTTGATAGCTGTGTCTGTATCTGATAATTCCTGGTTTACTTCAGCAAGTAACTGCTCAAAATTTATTTCCTGCTTTTTTACCAGGATCTTTATTAATAACTTTTTAAGAAGATCATATTTACTCTTGTCCATTTCAATGGTACTCTTGGTCGGATCTGTATGTTGCAATTTGATCAGTTGCATGTTGGGTTCGTAAAGGGAAGCGGTGTTAAATCCGGATGTAATTTACAACTATTGTAATGGATTGCAACGCATTATCCTCAATAGTTGCTAAGAGTTCTCTCTACAAATACATAAAAAGTACTCCCTGGAATCCGTTTTCATATATTTTAGTATTTCAGTTGAAGCATCAATAAGTCTGCAAGATTTTCAATACCGGAACTTCTCAACCCCCCTTAAAGAGGAATGAAAAGGTTGATTATAAAATCGTTTGCCGGTTGCAGGTTGTTTTAACTTTATACATGACTGACGATATTGAGAGAGAAGAAGAGTATGCCCGGCATTCCCTTGCTGATCGGTTCGAATCCGCTCGAGACCGCCGGAAGGAAGAACAGCCCCAGGCAAGAGATGACTTTGCTAAATTACAGATTCCCCGGCAGCGACATATGGAATCTATGAGTAATTATTATGGCAAAAATTAAGCTAAATTTAAACTACAAGAAAGATACTTTCAATGCCGATCGGGATTTGCCATTCTTGTGAGCGCTCCGCGATCTGGCCGGACCTGGGGCCAGGAAAAACATACAGCTTAGACCAGTCAGGTTAGGGAATGTCTGATTTTCGTAGACTATTGTGTTGCTTTCGTTACTGGAAAAAAGCATTTAGTTAACTTAAAATTATTGAAATGAAAAAAGTTCTATTCTTAACGGGCGATTTTACTGAGGACTACGAAACAATGGTGCCGTTTCAAATGCTTGAAATGGTAGGATATACAGTTCACACTGTTTGTCCCGATAAGAAAAAAGGCGACACAATCAAAACAGCTATTCATGATTTCGAGGGTGATCAGACCTATTCTGAAAAGCCGGGACATCTCTTCAAACTCAATTATAACTTCGATGATGTAAAAGTTGAAGATTACGATGGACTGGTCGTTGCAGGAGGAAGAGCACCGGAATATCTACGATTAAACAATCGCATTATAGAAATTGTAAAACATTTTTTCAAGGTTAATAAACCTGTTGCTGCAATCTGCCATGGTATCCAGATTCTAACTACAGCTGGTGTTGTCAAAGGAAGAAAATTAACCGCTTATCCTGCTGTAGGCCCCGAGGTAATATTGGCGGGCGGCGAGTACCAGGCAATTCCGATAGATGGAGCCTTTGTTGATGGCAATCTTGTCACTTCACCTGCATGGCCTGCTCACCCGGCATTTATCAGGGAGTTTTTGAAGGTAATGGGTGCCAGCATTAAGTTATAGCTTTCATTATTTTTACCTAAATATCACTGAATGCCGGAACAGTTTATCGAATACCTATACCTGATTTTGATTATACTGTTACTTGTCACCATCGCAAATAAACTTCGAATCGCTTATCCTATAATTCTTGTCCTGGGTGGTTTGATACTTAGTTTTACCGGTCTTTTCGCAAGGATAAGTATTGTTCCGGACCTGATATTCTTTATTTTTCTACCTCCCCTCCTCTATGAAGCTGCCTGGCAAACTTCATGGAAAGAATTCTGGAAATGGAGAAGAGTTATCATGAGTTTTGCATTTCCAATTGTGATAATTACTGCATGCGTTATGGCTTTTGTGTCCAGGTCTATTATCCCAGGATTCACACTTGCATTGGGTTTTCTTTTAGGCGGCATCATATCCCCACCCGATGCAATATCTGCGACAACCATCATGCGCAACTTGAAGGTGCCTAAATCACTGGTAAGTATCATCGAAGGAGAAAGCCTGTTGAATGATGCGTCGTCGCTTATCGTATTCCGTTTTGCGGTGATAGCGGTGATGACAGGGCAATTTGATTTTCAGAATGCTACAACTAACTTTTTCATGGTAGTTATCATGGGAATACTAATTGGGGTTTGTATCGGCTTAATTTTTTATGTTATTCATCGCAACTTACCAACTACTTCCGGAGTTGAGATTATTTTAACTTTGGTTACCCCGTATTGCATGTACTATGCTGCTGAACACTTTCACTTTTCGGGAGTGCTTGCGGTAGTAAGCGGGGGTCTTTTATTATCTTCTAAAAGACATAGCATGCTGAGCTATCGAAGCAGGATTGAAGGGATAAATGTCTGGACGAATTTTGTTTTTTTACTAAATGGGTTGATCTTTTTACTGATCGGATTTCAATTGCCCTTGATTACAGGCGGGCTTGGTAATATAAGGATATCAACAGCAATATGGTACGGACTGGGTATCTCAGTCATTCTGATTATTACCCGTTTGGCCTGTACACTTGGTGCCTCAATCTTTACCAGGTTTATCAGCCATTTCATTACGGTTGCAGATTCCAATCCAGGTTGGAAATTACCTTTGATTTCCGGTTGGGCGGGGATGCGGGGTGTGGTCTCTCTCGCTGCTGCATTGTCAATACCCTTAGTGACATCTGATGGTACGCCTTTCCCTTTCCGTAACCTTATTCTTTTTGTGACTTTTATCGTGATTCTGATGACATTGGTTCTTCAGGGATTAACGCTACCGTGGTTAATCAGGAGATTAAAGCTTGAAGATAAATACGCAACAAGAACTAAACAGGAGCAGGAACTATTTATCCAACAAAAAATAACAAATGTTTCCACTCAATTTTTACAGGACAATTATAGTCAGCAGCTGGAGGGGGACGACCAACTAAATAATTTGTATGAAAAGTTTCAGATAGAGATGCAATCGCTGAAGCAAAATAGCAATACCAGATTTGAACCAACCCTTAACACTTTTGATTCTATCTGTTTAGCATTGTTGGAGCAACAAAGAGATGTGCTCAGGGATATTAACCGGCTTCCCGATTTTGATGAGGACCTGATAAGAACACATCTTGCAATCATTGACCTTGAAGAATTTAAAATCCGGGAGAAAATGGGACTAAAGGAAAAACCTACTTTGACAAACACAGGATGATCCGTCAGCAAGAAGCCCCCAAATCGATTGAATTGCATTTCGTAAAAAACGGGATTGAATGCCGCTTTATTTACATTTGTGTAAAAATCGTATATGCCATTAACACCACCTGTAACAGGAACTGATCATATTACCGGTAACCCTCAATCGCCTATTGAACTTGTGGAGTATGGTGATTTTGAATGTCCTCATTGCGGACGTGCATATCCGTTAGTTAAACGTATACAGGAAGAACTTCGTGAACAGGTTAAAGTAATATTCAGAAATTTTCCATTGACAAAAGTTCATCCCCATGCAAAACTTGCAGCCGTAGCGGCGGAAGCTGCAGCTCAACAGGGAAAATTTTGGGAGATGCATGCAATGTTGTTTGAACACCAGCGCAATCTCACGCGTCGTGCAATTACTGATTATGCGGCAACAATTGGCCTCGATGCTGAATTATTTGCTGCTGCCCTGGAGAATGAGGAACTTTCTAAAAAAGTAGACAAACAATTTATGAGTGGCTTGAGAAGCGGAGTAAATCAAACACCCAGCTTTTTTATCAATGGTGAGAGATATCTTGAAAGCTGGGAAGGTGATAATCTTTACAGATTCCTGGTGAACCTTTTCAATAAAGATGTGTAAGAATTATTTTTGTGTTTGAGAATGCTTTCTTTGTTTACCAGCATTATTATGCGACAGTTTTTGGTCGCTTCTTCGCACCGTTGGGAGCAGGATTGTGCCTTTTTGCGGCTGTGTCCTGTGGTTAATACCTTTGCTCATGCCATGAGTGGTTCTTGTCTCCGATCGGCTTTTTTGCCCTGATCAGCTTTGTTAGGGTTTTTTCAAGTGCTGGTTGCAGTATCGCCCTGATCGGCTTCAGTAACTCCGACCACGGTACGAAGGCCGCGCAAAGGCACAATCCCGCTCCCAACTAGCTCATCCACTTGGGGGAATATCATACCAGTCATAACAATTCTTACGAGTCCTATATAGC
>NZ_DATHKG010000079.1:0-6198 GCF_035489435.1 Flavitalea sp. | reverse complement strand
CAGGGTTTGAAGCAACACTTGAGTCGCCGAAGGGAACTTATAAGTTAAACGACAGCATAAAAGTAAAAGGTGTTGCCACTGCTTACGCGGGGAATGCGTTGAACGGCGCCCTGGTTAAATACCGCGTTGTAAGAAGAGCTGTTTTCCCGATGTGGGGATATTCAGGCTTTGGTATGACGCGTAGTTCAGGACCTGATGCAGGAGTGAACCCTGGGCTGTATGGAGGATCCCGCAAAATGATCTGGCCGCCTTATCCTCAAAATGAAGTTGAAGTTGCAAACGGCAAGACTCTAACAGATGGGGCTGGGAATTTTGAAATCAATTTTAAAGCGATACCTGATGCCGGTATAGATCCAAAAAACCAACCCGTTTTTCATTACTCGATAACGGCTGACATTACCGACATATCCGGTGAAACCAGGTCGACATCATCTGCGGTAGCTGTTGGTTATCATTCTCTTAAATTGGATGTTGATTTACCTGAAAAAGTGCATGCTGATAGCCTTAGCAGATTAAAGTTAGTTTCAACCAATCTGAATAATGTGTTTGAGACGGCCATCGTTTCTGTGAACCTTGTCAAATTAAAATTGCCTTCAAGGATCTTCAGGGAAAGGTTATGGGAACAGGCGGATCAGCAGGTGATCGATGAAAAGGCATATAGTTCTTTGTTTCCGCACGATGCTTATAAAAATGAAAATGAGCCAACCGTCTGGGAAACAGCCGGGACCGTTCTTTCATTTACAGATTCTACCAAAGAAAGTGGCATATTCAAACTTCCGGCAGAAAAGATTGACGCAGGATGGTATCGTTTCGAGGCAAAAGCCAAGGATCGGTCAGGCGACACCGTTAGTTTAATAAGATATCTGCAGGTCTTCAGGGATAGAATAGTAACTCCAGATCTTTTTGCTTCGGTTTCCGCTGATAAATCAAGTGTGCAAAAAGGTGAAAAATTTCAATATAGCGTCGAGACTAATGTAGACAGCGTGTTTGTGATACAGGATATTGAATCAGGCGATGATTCACTCAGGCGGAATTACCTGGGTCTTAATAAAAACAAGGAAGCGTATGAAATGCCGGTTACTAACAATGAATCAGGAGGATTTGGTATCCAGATCGCATTTGTAAAGTATAACCGGATCTTCAGTTCTTATTTACCGGTTGAAGTACCTAACACTGATAAAGAGCTGTCCATAAGTTATGAAACCTTTCGCGATAAGACGCTGCCTGGTTCAGCTGAAAAGTGGAAACTAAAAATAAGCGGGGCTAAGGGAGATAAAATTGCGGCTGAAGTGTTAACAGGAATGTATGATGCATCGCTGGATCAATTCAGCCCACATGCCTATAATAAACCTGGTATCTGGCCAATTTATTTTCAACGTGCATCATGGGAGGGACCAACTTTCAGGCAGGAGCAATCAAGACTGAAACCCGGGGAAAGAGAATTTGCTTCTCTTGACAAAACTTATGACCGTTTATTTATTGATGATTCAGAAGTACAAGGGATAATGTTTGATAGCGATAAAATATATGGCGCAAGGGGCGGCGGAATCAAGATCAGAGGAGCTGCTAACCGGGTAGAAAATCTGGCACCGTCACCAATGGCCATGCAAGAGAAAAGAGCTTTCGAAGTGGCCCAGCCATTACCTTCAGATATAGATCCGACTGGTAGTATAGCCCTGGCATCTGATACTGTGCCTTTGGTCGTTCAACCAACAATCCGCAAAAATTTCAATGAAACCGCTTTCTTTTTCCCTGAACTTAAAACGGATAGCAGTGGTAACATTGAATTTTCATTTACCATGCCGGAAGCCCTGACACGTTGGAAATGGATTACGCTTGCACATACAAAAGATCTGGCATTTGGTCTCGGTGAAAAAACCGTTGTTACCCAAAAAGAACTCATGGTTCAGCCAAATGCAACCCGCTTTGTGAGACAGGGCGATCGCATAGATTTCAGCGGCAAGATTGTGAACCTGACCGATACCGAAATGACCGGCCAGGTTGAGCTTCTGCTGATCGACCCAACCACCAACCAGTCTGTTGATGGCTGGTTTAAAAATGTATTTCCAAATCAATTCTTTACTGCACCGGCAAAACAAAGTGTTGCTGTTAATTTCAGTATAGAGATCCCTTTTCAATACAGTAAAGCGTTGACATACCGGATGGTAGCCCGTTCTGGCAATATCAGCGACGGTGAAGAAGGTATACTACCGGTGTTGAGCAACCGAATTCTGATCACAGAAGCTTTGCAGCTCCCTGTTCGCGGTTCATCAACAAAAAATTTCACCTTTGAAAAATTGTTGAAAAGCGAAACAAGTGAAACGATTACCAATCATTCACTGGTTGTCGAATACACATCTAACCCCGCCTGGTTTGCCATTCAGTCATTGCCTTTTCTTGCAGGAAATAAAAGAGAGTCGGCTGATGAGACTTTTAATAACTATTATGCAACCGTTCTTGCTGCCACCATCTTAAATGCTTCACCGGCCCTCAAAGATTTCTTTTCTAAATATCAGGACGACGATACAGCCTCCCTGTTATCAAATCTTGAAAAGAATCCTGAACTAAAAGCCATGTTACTTGCCGAAACTCCGTGGGTACTGCAGGCGAAATCGGAACGTGAACAAAGACGACAGTTAGCGCTGATGTTTGATATTAAGCAAATCGGTTCCAAACAACAAGCTGCCCTGGCAAAACTCGCGACCTTACAATCGCCCGAGGGTGCCTTCACCTGGTTTCCCGGAGGACCTAAGGATCGTTATATCACTCAATACATTTTGACTGGCATCGGACACATTATTAAGTTAAACCCGGCAACAATCGATAATACACTGTTGCAAACATTTGTTAAGCGAGGTCTTGATTACCTGGATAAAGTGATTATAGCTGACTATGAACGCCTGGTGAAAAATACAAAAAAAGGCTCCAGCCCAACCGGAGGCCTTGATCAAATGCAGATTCAATATTTGTACCTCCGTAGTTTTTTCCGGAATTCCACCATGGCCGGCAATACCTTGAAAGCATATAGTTATTACCGTACACAATCCCAGCAAACCTGGCTGAAACAAACACGTTATATGCAGGCGATGATTGCCATCGCTTTACAGCGAACTGACGATATAAAAACAGCGAAAAACATCATCGCATCATTAAAACAAAATGCTATTGTAAATGAAGAACTGGGCATGTATTGGAAAGACGTGAGATCCGGTTATTACTGGCACCAGGCACCCGTTGAAACCCAATCAGTCCTGATCGAAGCATTTGCTGAAATTGCCAGGGATGAAAATTCAGTTACAGATTTGAAAACATGGTTACTGAAACAAAAGCAAACCCAGGGTTGGTCAACGACCCGGGCAACAGCCGATGCATGTTATGCTCTATTAATCAGCATTGATGGAAATCGTGCTAAGGGCAATGTCATAAACGAACTTTTTACCGAAAATCCATCAGTTGAAATTCACCTGGGCGCAACAACCATTTCTTCAACATCTGAAAACCCCGAAGAAGGTAGCGGTTATTTCAAGAAAACGTTTTCTGATGAACAGGTAAAACCATCCATGGGCAATATCCAGGTCAGGGTTACACCATCTAAAGTTCAACCAGGCAAAACCGATAGTAAAGAACTTCCAGCCAAGGGCAAAGAATTTCCAGCTGAGGGCAAAGAACTTCCAACCAAAGACAAAGAACTTCCAACCTGGGGGGCAGTCTACTGGCAATATTTTGAAAACCTCGACCAGGTCACCAGTGCAAACGGATCGATGCAGATAAACAAAAAACTGTTTGTTGAAAACAATACAGCAAACGGTCCTGTCCTCACCCCATATACCAGCTTAACACCGCTGAAAATAGGCGATAAAGTGAAGGTGAGACTTGAACTAAAAACCGATCGTGATATGGAATATGTGCATTTAAAAGACATGCGGGCGGCTGGCACGGAACCGGTAAATGTGTTAAGCAGCTATAAATGGCAGGACGGCCTTGGATATTACGAATCGACATCTGATGCAGCCACAAACTTTTATTTCAGCCGGATAAATAAGGGAACCTATGTTTTCGAATATGTTGTATTCGTAACCCATACCGGTAACTTCAGCAACGGCATTGCCACCTTCCAATCATTGTATGCTCCAGAATTCCGTGCGCATTCAGAAGGAATAAATGTTTCAGTTGAATAAATAACTTTAAGATGAATCGAGGGAAAATTGTTTATGAAACACGTTGATAATTTATGATAAAGAAACCTTGATGGTTGTCATTAAGAACCCTTGATGATTGTCAATAAGAAAACTTTGGTGATTGTCATTAAGAAACCTTGATGATTGTCAATAAGAAAACTTGATGATTGTCAATAAGAAAACTTTGGTGAATTTTCATTAGGCAACCTTCATTAAGTGCCTCCAGAATCGTTGATTAAGTGTCATGAAGCAAAATCGAAAGAATTATCATTAGGTAAACATTGATAAAGTGTCATTACATACACATTGATAATTCTCATTAGGAAAACAATGAAGTTTTAATTAATACATATCGTTGATTAATTTTTATTTATGAACGTGGATTTTATACTGGTTGGACAGGGCATTTGTGGTACGATGATGTACCGGTTTTTAAAGCAAGCCGGTTACAGCATAATTGTTATAGACCAACCAAAAAATAATACCGCTTCGAAGGTGGCTGCAGGTGTAATCAATCCTGTAACCGGGAGAAGAATAGTCAAGACATGGCTGATAGATGAGGTAATGCCTTTCGCAAAAGACATCTATGGAAAAATAAGTGAAGAATTAAAGATCAAAGCAATCAGCGAAGCATCAATTATAGATTTTTTCCCCACACCTCAGATCACTGAAGCCTTTAAAAAACGATACCAGCAGGATACTGAATATTTATCCTTTCCTTCAGACCCTGGCAAATGGTCCGGCCTGATAAATTATGAGTTCGGTTATGGTGAAATAACACCCGCCTTCCTCGTCAACCTGCCAGACCTACTCGATTCCTATCGCACACGTATAGCCGAAGAAAGCAATATCGTTGAAGAAAACTTTGATCATCAGAAACTCGGGTTGCTTCCAGGGGGTGTGAAATACGGAGACATAACAGCCCGTCAGATCATTTTCTGCGATGGGATCTCCGGAACACAAAATCCCTATTTCAGCAACCTGCCGTTCGCACCCAACAAGGGAGAAGCAGTCCTGGTTCAGATAGATGATCTTTCGCCAGCCCATATCTATAAAAAAGGTTTCAACCTGGTTCCCTGGAAAAACAACATATTCTGGCTGGGGTCAAATTATCTCTGGGAATTTGAAGATGACACCCCCACACCCGGCTTCTATCGTTTCGCCGAAAACTGGCTAAAACAAACCCTGAAAATTCCATTTACCATCATTGACCATCTTGCAGGTATCAGGCCTGCCACCCTGGAACGAAGACCATTCGTAGGGTTTCATCCCATCCATGAACAGGTAGGAATTTTCAATGGTATGGGTGCAAAAGGTTGTTCACTGGCACCGTTTTTTGCGAACCAGTTTGTAAACTCGATTGTTTCCGGTGCAGGTTTATCCAAAGATGCAGATGTAAAACGTTTTTCGCGTATACTTTCGCGTAAGCTGGAATTGTGAAATCCGCATTTATAAAATTGCATAAAAAGTCGATCATCGAACACAATTTGATTCGGAAAATTAACAGGATTATTATGCAACAGTTTTTTGGTCGCTTCTTCGCTCCGTTGGGAGCGGGATTGTGCCTTTTTGCGGCTGTGTCCCGTGATTAATACCTTTGCTCATGTCCCGCACGTGCGGGATTGTCTCCGATCGGCTTTTTTGCCCTGATCAGCTTCAGTAAATCCGACCATTGCACGAAGTGCTGGTTTGCTTTCTTTGTTTACCAGCATTCTTATGCAACAGTTTTTGGTCGCTTCTTCGCTCCCTTGGGAGCGGGATTGTGCCTTTTTGCGGCTGTGTCCCGTGGTTAATACCTTTGCTCATGCTGGGAGTGGTTCTTGTCTCCGGTCTTCTGCGGGGCCCTGATCAGCTTTGTTAGGGTTTCTTCAAGTGCTAATTGCAGTATCGCCCTGATCGGCTTCAGTAACTCCGACCACGGTACGAAGGCCGCGCAAAGGCACAATCCCGCTCCCAACTAGCTCATCCACTTGGGGGAATATCATACCAGTCATAACAATTCTTACGAGTCCTATATAGC
>NZ_DATHKG010000078.1:0-27051 GCF_035489435.1 Flavitalea sp. | reverse complement strand
TTTTAACCTTTATTAAATCGGCTTTTCAACTCCAGGTATTGAAACATACTGCATTCCCCAAAAAACCAGTGAAGGTGATAAGCCTTTGTGGCGGAGCCGGTAGTTTCCTGATTAACAGGGCATTAGCAGCAAATGCCGATGTTTACATCACCGGTGATATAAAATACCACGAGTTTTTTGATGCAAATGACCGGATCTTAGTCTGTGATATAGGGCATTTTGAGAGCGAGCAGTTCACGATCGACCTCCTATATGATATTTTGCGGGAAAAATTTACTAACTTTGCCGTCCTCAAAACAAAAGTAAAAACCAACCCGGTCCATTACTTTTTTTGATCATCAAAACACAAAACATCAATCAAAATATGGCCAACGTTAAAGATTATTCTGTTGAGGAAAAATTAGCCTCTATGGTTGCCCTTCAAAAGGTAGAATCAAAGATCGATGAAATTCAGATTTTGAAAGGCGAACTACCCATGGAAGTGAGTGATCTTGAAGATGAAATCACGGGTCTGAATGCCAGGCAAACAAGGATAGAAGAGGAGATCAATGGAATCCAGGAGTTTATCAATAGCAAAAAGAACCTGATAAAAGATGCAGAGGCGCTGATCAAGAAATATGAGAAGCAATCTGAGAATGTAAAAAACAGCCGGGAGTTCGAAGCAATCAATAAAGAAATTGAAATGCAGCAACTCGAAATGAAACTCGCTGAAAAACATATCAAGGATGCCAATGAAGAAATCGGTGAAAAAGTGATCGTGCTTGATCGTGCCAAAAAGAACATTGGAGCAAAGGAAGGTGTACTTAGTACAAAAAAAGGCGAACTTGAAAAAATCATCGCATCAACTGAAAAAGAAGAAAAACATTTTAGCAAATTGTCTTCTGATGCCCGCGAAAAGGTTGAAGAGCGTTTGTTGAATTCATACGATCGTATCCGCAAAAATTATCGTAATGGTTTAGCAGTGGTGCCTGTAGAACGCGATGCCTGCGGTGGTTGCTTCAATGCAATTCCTCCACAGCGTCAGAGTGAAATCAAACAACGCAAAAAAATTATCGTATGTGAAAACTGTGGTCGTATACTGGTTGATCGTGACCTGTTCGACAGTGTTGACGTTAAATGATCTTAAATAAGTTTTCCTGATAAAATTTATATCTGAAGGTGTTCGTGAAAATGAACACCTTTATTTTTTATATTGAGTGATGGAATCATATATTGAGTGATGGAATCAAAGAATACTGTGCAGTCCTTATGAAACGTATATATTCCATCTTATTTTTGGTTTGCAGTTTCAATTTTCTTTCCGCAGAAAAGATATTTGACTTCAATAAGGAATGTCAACAGGCTTACCAGGAGATCCTGAAACTGAAATTGCAATCGGGTCAACAGCTGATTGACCTTGAAAAAAAGAAGCATCCCGACAACCTGATCCCGCATCTGCTAGAAAATTATATAGATTTTTTTACGCTGTTCTTTAATGAAGATCCGGCGGAATACACAAAGCGGATGCGCAATCTCGACAAGCGTTTATCACTCCTTAGCGACGGCCCGGAAAATTCTCCATATTATCTTTTCAGCGCTGCAACGGTTCATTTTCAATGGGCTGTTATTAAAATCAAATTCGGGCATAACTGGGATGCGGGTTGGGAGTTCCGCCGCTCGTTTGTACAGGTGAAAGACAACGCAAAAAAGTTTCCGGATTTTCTTCCTAATCAAATGTATCGTGGTGCTATGCAGGTGGCAGCTGGAACAATTCCGGAAGGATACCGCTGGCTCAGCAATATGATGGGTATCCGTGGAAGTATACAATCCGGCATGAAGGAGTTAAGGATATTTCTGCAGTCGCCGGATCCGGCGGCCATGCTTTACCGTGATGAAGGAATCTTCTATTATTGTTACCTGTCTTACTATATAGAAAACGATAAGGAGGGCGTGTTGGACTATGTCCGCAACCAGAAGCTTGACCTGGTTAACAATCATCTTTTTGCTTATCTCGCAGCTAACTTAAGTACACACAACCAACAGGCAGAAGTTGCTTTAGAAATTCTCGACAAAAGAAGTGCTGAGCCCGGCTATTTCCAGTCTCCTGTCTGGGACCTGGAAAAAGGATATATTTTATTATACAAAGGTTCACCTGAAGCCCTCACTTACCTTGAACGTTTTGCCGCAACATTCAAAGGTAAATTTTATATGAAAGATGCCTTACAGAAAATCAGCTGGCTGTATTATATGAAAGGTGACCAGGCAAAAGCAGATCGTACCCGCCAACTCATACTTACAAAAGGCAACACGGATAGCGAAGCCGATAAACAGGCGCAGCAGGAAGCCAATACGAAGGTCTGGCCCAACAAATTATTACTACAGGCAAGATTATTTAATGATGGTGGTTATCATCGTGAGGCCTTAAGGTTGTTGCATGGTAAGTCTGCCGGTGACTTCCGGGAACCCCAAGAAAAACTCGAATTTAATTATCGTGCAGGAAGAATTTATGATGATTTAGACCGCGATAATGAAGCGATTAATTTTTATAAGCTTGCCTTCCGGCAAGGTAAAAACCGGCAGGAATATTTTGCAGCAAGAGCGGCTTTGCAAATTGGATTTATTTTGGAGAAGCAACAAAAATTCCAGGAGGCACTTACCTGGTTCAGAGCTTGTATTACCATGAAGGATCACGACTATAAAAACGGTATTGATCAACGCGCCAAGGCAGGTATAGACCGTTGCGAGGTAGCCCTGGAAGATGGTGAAAAATAACCTGTCATTTCCAGGCTTTTCACCTTGATTACTAGAGTGAATTAGCTAATTTTCAGTTTTAATAGGGACGATTGATCAGCAGGAGTAAAACATATGCTTAACAGACTTCATATTCAGAATTACGCAATCATTGATGATATTGAGATTGATTTCTCTGGCAAGTTGAATATCATTACCGGTGAAACAGGAGCCGGTAAATCAATATTGATGGGAGCTCTTTCACTGATACTAGGTGATCGGGCCGATTTGACTGTACTGCAAAACCGTGAAAAGAAATGTTTTGTCGAAGCGATATTTAACACTGAAAAAAAGAAAAATATCCGTGAATTTCTGAAAGCAGAAGATCTGGATTTAGAAGATGAGCTGGTGATCCGCAGGGAGATCAATGTAAACGGAAAATCACGCGCGTTTGTAAACGATACACCGGTGAATCTTGATCAACTTCGGGGTTTGAGTTCCATGCTGGTTGATCTGCATCAGCAGTTTGATACACTTGAACTTGGAGATGCAGACTTTCAACTTGAAGTGATCGATGCACTGGCAGCACACACCCAATTGCTGGTTGGTTATGCCAACTTATACCGCCAATGGACAAACGCTGTAAGGGATCTCGCTGAACTCAATACAAGAAAAGAACAATTCACAAAAGAATTTGATTATAATAAGTTTTTGTTTGATGAACTGGAAGAATCGGCGCTTAAAGAAAATGAACTCGAAG
The DNA here is from genome assembly GCF_035489435.1 of Flavitalea sp. Classification (NCBI taxonomy): domain Bacteria; kingdom Pseudomonadati; phylum Bacteroidota; class Chitinophagia; order Chitinophagales; family Chitinophagaceae; genus Flavitalea; species Flavitalea sp. The sequence goes on along the minus strand of NZ_DATHKG010000078.1, from coordinate 23,582 downwards.
ATGCGGACGCGGAGCTGAATCTGCTTTCAAATTCCGAAGGTATAAAAGCAGTATTGCAGAAACTCACTTACGAACTGACCGAAGGTGAAGAACCTGTTGTTTCTTCCTTAAAGTCTTTATGCGGCCAGTTGCAGTCATACTCATCATACCACGTTAAATTACCTGAGATCGTTAGCCGGCTCCAATCGGCCCAGATAGAACTACAGGATATCGCCGATGAGGTGGAAAGTATAAGTGACCAGGTTCAATATGATCCACGGCGCATAGAAGAACTTAACGAGAGAATAGCTGTTGGCTACAAGCTTCAAAAAAAGCATGGGGTAAAATCAACTGCCGGGCTTCTTGAAATTAAAATCCAGTTGCAGGAAAAGTTGCAGGACGTTTTAAATATAGACGAATCAATTGCAAAAACACAGGCCCTGTCAAACAATTTACAACAGGACGCGACAGGTATTGCAATACAGCTAACAATAAATAGAAATAAACAGGTTGCACCGCTTGAAAAAAATGTTAATGAATTACTTTCCAAAGTGGGTATGCCAAATGCCAGGTTAAAAGTGCGGATTTCAACCTTGCCTTCATTGAGTGAAGACGGGCTTGATAAAATAGAGTTGCTATTTGATGCGAATAAGAGCAATCGTTTTGAGCCGATCCGGAAAGTGGCTTCAGGCGGAGAGCTAAGCAGGCTCATGTTATGCATTAAGTCGCTGGTTGCTGAATCACTCGACCTGCCGACATTGATCTTTGATGAGATTGATACGGGAATTTCAGGTGAAGCCGCAAAACAGGTTGGTATCATTATGAAAGGGCTTGCCAGGAAACGCCAGGTGATATCTATAACCCACCAACCGCAAATAGCAGGTAAGGCAGATGCCCATTTTTTTGTTTATAAACAGATCAAGGGCGACACTATCAAAACCAATATAAGGATGCTCTCAAATGAAGAACGCATTACAGCCATAGCAAAAATGCTTAGCGGTGAAAAGCCAACTGCTGCTGCATTGGAGAATGCCCGTGAAATGGTAAACAACTGATTCTTCATAAACTAAGAGCCTCACCACCACCATCGTTACTTCGCTTTAATCCCTTATTTTTACCGCATCATTTCAATCACTATCAAAAATCCACTATGTCGTACAATCTCTTAAAAGGGAAAAAGGGAATTATTTTCGGAGCGTTAGATGAAAAATCGATGGCCTGGAGAACCGCACTGCGTTGTCATGAGGAAGGAGCAAGTATTGTGCTTTCAAATGCACCGGTTGCCTTAAGGATGGGCGAGATAAATAAATTGTCAGAGCAGATCAGTGCACCGGTATTTGGAGCCGATGTTACAAATATGGATGACCTGAAGAAGTTATTTGAAGGGGCCTCTGCTCATTTCAATGGTGGAGTTGATTTTATTCTTCATTCAGTGGGAATGAGTTTGAATGTACGTAAGGGTCGTGGTTACACTGATCTGGATTATGGATTCAATCAAAAAACCCTGGATATCTCGGCAATGTCACTGCACCGGGTGCTGAAAACAGCCTGGGATATGGACATGCTCAATGAGTGGGGTAGCGTAGTGGCACTTTCTTATATTGCCGCTCAACGGGTTTTTCCTGATTATAGTGAAATGGCCGATGCCAAAGCTTTGCTTGAAAGTGTTGCCAGGAGTTTCGGTTATCATTATGCTTTAAGAAAAAAAGTAAGAATCAATACAGTCTCACAATCACCTACCAAAACTACAGCCGGTTCCGGTGTGAAAGGGTTTGACGGTTTCATCGGTTATGCTGAAAAAATGAGTCCGCTTGGAAATGCCACAGCCGATCAATGCGCGGATTATTGTGTTTCGCTTTTCAGTGACCTTACGAAAATGGTAACCATGCAGAATTTATTTCATGATGGTGGATTTTCAACAATGGGTGTAACAGAAGGTGTGATAACACAGATGGAAAAATAAAATATCCTGAATAGATGCATATCGAACATCTCGCTATATGGGTTTCGGAGCTGGACACAATGAAGGCGTTTTATTGCAACTATTTCGGCGCAACGGCGGGGCCGGTTTATCTCAACCCGGTAAAGCAATTCCAGTCAGTTTTCCTGAGTTTTGATACTGGAGCAAGGATCGAACTTATGAAAATGCCCGGTATCCCGGAATCTGCGAATGATCCATATAAGCAGTTTTCAGGGCTTGTTCATCTTGCCATTTCAGTGCGATCAGTTCATGCTGTAGATGAAATGGCAGACAGGTTAATAGCGGATGGCTTTGAATTGCTGGATGGACCAAGAATGACTGGTGACGGATACTATGAATGTGTGATCCTCGACCCCGAAAATAACAGGATAGAGATTACAGTATAGAAAACAGGAAAGAGATTACAGTATAGAAAATTTGATAATATCCATCAAAGAAATAAGCAGCTATTTGAACCAGATGGGTTTTTAGACGATGGATGTTTAGACCATGGGTGTTTGGACGAAATAAATATTAAGAGGAAATAAAAAGCGGACCCTTAAGCCCGCTTTCTTTATCTGGTAATCTGCTTTCTTAATATTCGTCTTCATTAAAAAAGAAATCATCCTGGCTTGGATAATCAGGCCAGATGTCTTCGATGCCTTCATAAATTTCACCTTCGTCTTCGAGTTCCTGCAGGTTTTCAACCACTTCAATGGGTGCGCCGCTGCGGATCGCGTAGTCGATAAGTTCATCCTTGGTAGCAGGCCAGGGTGCGTCTTCGAGATAGGATGCTAATTCGAGTGTCCAAAACATTATTATACCCGTTTTAATTTGAACCGGGAAATGAATTCTCCCCGTAATTTTTTCGCAAAAGTAAATTTCTAAACGATATAACCAAATCTAATATTGAAAAACGGCTCTATATTTATTTTATTTTTAGTTTTCTCCCCTTGAACCGACTGGTTTGTAGTAATTTACGGCGCTGATAAGTACTTATGTTAAAAGCTGCCAACATTCAAAAATTCTACGGAAAACTGCAGGTACTAAAGGGGGTGGACCTTAAGATTGCAAAATCTGAGATCGTAAGTATTGCCGGACCTTCAGGATCCGGTAAAAGTACACTTTTACATATCCTGGGTACGTTGGATGCGCCTTCGGCCGGGGAAGTGATCATAAATGGCCAGGTTGTGAACTATCTCCGCGAAAAACAGGTGGCCGCATTCCGTAATAAACATATTGGCTTTGTTTTCCAGTTTCATCACCTGCTGCCGGAATTCAGCGCTATCGAAAACGTTTGTATCCCGGGTTGGATGGCCGGCCGCAAAAAAAAGGAAGTAGCAGAAAAAGCAGTTGAACTACTGGGAACCCTGGGGTTAAAAGACAGGGTCGAAAACAAACCAGGTAGTTTGTCGGGTGGGGAACAACAACGTGTAGCGGTCGCAAGGGCGCTGATTAATGATCCGGCTATAATCTTTGCCGACGAACCTACGGGTAATCTTGATTCGGGCAATGCAAGAGAGTTGCACCAGCTTTTCTTCGATCTTCGGAACCGTATGGGCCAGACTTTCCTGATAGTTACCCATAACGAGGAACTAGCGACTATGAGTGACCGCATTCTGCATATGAAAGATGGGAAGATAGTGGAATGATACCGGTTAAACCCTTGGCTTCCAGGGAGTCTCAGGAGCATTTAGTTCCTGGCCAATAAATCTCGCAAGCATAAAAAGATAATCACTCAGCCGGTTGAGGTACTTAATAATTAAAGGGTAATTTTCATGGGAAGCCTCGATCAGCCTTACACATAGCCGCTCGGCGCGACGGCAGACGCAGCGGGTTATATGGATATTCGAAACAGTAACATGTCCCCCGGGAAGAATGAAGTTTTTCATGGGAGGCAGCGCTTCATTCATGATATCTATTTCTTGTTCCAGTACACTGATATCAGTTTCGTGCAGATCCGGAATCAAAAGCTTTGATTCCTTACCCGGATCAACAGCCAGAGAAGAACCAATGGTAAACAAGCGATCCTGGATCTCCTGTAGAGTCATTTTCGCATGTTTATTTGGAATAAGATCAAGACAAAGACCAATATAGGAGTTCAACTCATCAACTGTACCATAAGCTTCGATCCGCAGATCTGCTTTGGAAATTTTGGTTCCTCCAATTAAGGAAGTGGAACCTGAATCACCGGTTTTAGTATAGATCCTGAATGCCATAAATTAAGCATGAAACAATTAAGCATGAACCAATTTCTCGGTGTTTAACCGATCACTTTCAATAAGCCCATCTTTTAAACGCACCACTCTTTTGGCATAATGGGCAATGTCTTCTTCATGTGTAACCAGCACAACCGTATTACCGCTTGCATGGATGGTATTAAATATTTCCATGATTTCGACAGAGGTTTTAGAATCAAGGTTACCCGTAGGCTCATCTGCCAGGATCAGCGCGGGGCTGTTTACCAGTGCCCTGGCAATGGCGACACGCTGACACTGACCACCACTAAGTTCATTTGGTTTGTGGTGGCTGCGGTCCTGCAGGCCTACTTTGCCGATAACATCCATCGCCATTTCGGTCCGGAGTTTCTTCGGTATTCCTGCATAAACAAGGGGAAGGGCTACATTTTCGGCTGCCGTTAAACGGGGTAGCAGGTTAAATTGCTGAAAAACAAAGCCAATCTCTTTATTCCTGATTTCGGCAAGATTATCATCTGCCATCTTACTGGCATCATGTCCATTCAGGATATATGTTCCGGCAGTTGGTGTATCAAGACAACCTAATATATTCATCAATGTGCTTTTTCCGGAACCAGAAGGTCCCATTAAAGCAACATAGTCACCTTTGAAGATATCCATGTTGATCCCTTTCAAAACAGAGATTGCCTGTTTACCCATGTAATAACTTTTGCGGATATCTACAAGATGTATGATTGGGGTCATTATGACTAATTGTTATGATTAATGCAATACATGGGTCGTAAAGAAAAGCAATTATTACGGTTGATCCGAATTAATTTCCGCATTGTCGGGCTTTGTGATAACCTTAGGTACCAGTAAGAAACGGCTATCATGGTCGGGAGCATTTTTCAGACCTTCCTCCCGGCTCACCGAGCCGGTTACCTCATCTTCCCTTAATATATTCAGATTAGCCGACATGTGCAGGAGGGGAGTCACACCAGTGGTATCAAGTTCATTCAACTTTTCAACGAACCTGATCATTTTTTCAAGATCCTTTTTTATGTCTGTTTTTTCCTGATCATTGAATTCCAGTCTTGCGAGGTTGGCAAGGTTGTCGATCATTTTGTCGTTCACTTCCATGAAAACAAAAATAACAAAAAACTGGTTTATCTCTATCTTCGCCGTCCATTTGAAGAATAAGAAACGTCCAAACAGAAATGAAGCATGAAACAGATTGTAATGAGTGGGATCCGGCCCACAGGATTTTTACACCTGGGAAATTACTTTGGAGCTGTAAAAAACTATGTGCGTCTCCAGGACGAGTTTGAATGCTATTTTATGATTGCAGACCTGCATTCACTCACAACGCATCCCGATACCAAAGAATTAAAAACAAATGTGAGCCGTGTTCTCGCTGAATATATTGCCTGTGGCCTGGACCCTGATAAGGCAGCGCTCTATTGTCAAAGCCATATATTTGAAACCTCGGAATTGTACCTGTATCTGAATATGCTTGCATATAAAGGCGAGCTTGAAAAAACCGCCACATTTAAGGATAAAGTAAGACAACAGCCCGAGAATTCCAACGCCGGCCTGCTTACTTACCCGGTGCTTCAAACTGCGGACATTGTAATACACCGGGCAACGTATGTGCCTGTTGGTAAGGATCAGGAACAACACCTTGAAATGGCAAGAACTTTTGCTACCCGTTTCAACCACAGATATGGTGAGATCTTTCCTTTACCGGTAGCCTTTAACTATGGTGTTGAACTACTTAAGGTACCCAGTCTTGACGGTAGCGGAAAAATGAGCAAAAGCGAAAACCAGAACGCAACTCTGTATCTGTCTGACTGCGACAAGGCAATAACGGATAAGATAAAGAAAGCAAAAACGGATAACGGCCCAACGGAACAAAATGCTGATAAACCAGACTATATTCAGAATATATTCCGGTTGATGGAGCTGGTAAGTAGCCCTGAAACAACCGCGCAATTTGAAGCGGCTTTTAATAGCTGTACTATCCGTTATGGTGATATGAAGAAGCAACTTGCTGAGGATATGGTGAAATTTATCGCCCCGATCCGTGAAAAGGCAGAATCTATACGCAATGATGAAAAATATCTTAAAGAAGTAATGGTGAAAGGTGCCGAAAAAGCAAGTAAAAGCGCCGGAGCCACCATGGCGCTTGTTCGGGAAGCCATGGGACTTAATTATTATTAACCGGGATCAACTATCGGATCAACCATCAAAACAAAGGGAATATGTTTTTGTCAATTGAATGTATAGGTGAATAATTCTTATCTTGACAAAACAAAATTGAAAACAGGCATTCAATATGGCAAAAAGTAAGAAACCAAAACATATAGCAGTTGCAGGAAATATAGGTGCCGGTAAAACAACGCTTACTGAGTTGCTGAGTAAACATTATAAATGGATCCCGCAGTTTGAAGATGTAGATCATAATCCATACCTTTTTGACTTTTATGAAGACATGCCACGCTGGTCATTTAACCTTCAGATTTATTTTTTGAACAGCCGGCTGAATCAATTACTCGATATACAACGCGGAACAGAAACCATTGTCCAGGATAGAACGATTTACGAAGATGCACATATTTTTGCACCGAATCTGCATGAAATGGGCCTGATGAACAAACGCGATTATGATAATTACTTCCAGTTTTTTGAAACACTTAAGTCGATGGTGCAACCACCGGACCTTCTCATTTATCTGAAAGCGTCTGTTCCGACTCTTGTTGCGCAGATCCAGAAAAGAGGTCGTGAATACGAAGAAAATATCCGCCTGGATTATCTTAAACGTCTCAATGATTATTATAACAAATGGATTGAAGGTTACCGTGAAGGTCCGTTACTGGTAATAGATGTTGATAAAAACAAGTTTCCTGAAAACGAAGAACATCTTGGCGATATAATAACTAAAATAGACGCCCAGATATACGGGCTGTTTTAATACTTGAAATGAAACGGGAGAGGTTCTCAAAGTTTTTCTTTCAACAGGGTCTCATCGCAGTCATTATCATTTACTTTGCATTTCATGGCTATGTGGTGCATTTCGGCTCTGTTCCTCAAGGAAGCCTTATGTTATTATCACTGGCTTTGCTTGCCATCGGTATCATAACACAGCGTTTTTTTTACAGGATTTTTCGAAACGAAGGCAAGGCAACCTTATACACCGCTATTCTTTTACTGATCGTACTTTTTTTCGGTGTATTCCAGGATATAATTTCGGGGCTGAAACCTATAGCAAATTTTGGGAGACTGACATTGTTTTTCCCTTTCTCCCTGCTGATTATCATTGCCTGTTTTTTCGCAATCAAAAGATCAGCTTCCACCTTCAGCAGGTTTAGAATATTCCTGACAACACTCGTGATAATTTATATACTGGTAGACTTGTTCGCACTCTTCCGTTTAACAGGATCAGGAGAAATAAAACAGGGAAAGAATAATAATGTTGTAATAAAGGCTCCTTTTGCTATGCCCAGGCCTTCAGTATATCTCCTGCTGCTGGATGAATATCTCGGTAATGAAGGTCTTTATTCTTATTACCACTATCCGAATAGCAAATTCAAACAAAAACTCCTGGATCAGCGATTCCATATAATCAGTAATCCATCCAGTAATTATAATCTGACCATCTATTCAATGGCTTCCATGTTGAACATGGAATACCTCAGGAATGCAGTTCCCGCGGTCATTTCCAATCACTATGCTTATAAGCAGGCATTGCAGGCCATAGATAAGAATAAAATCTCTGCAATGTTCCGGCAAATGGGTTACCGGGTTATCAATAAATCTCCTTTTTACTTCGATGGCCATGTACCGGCTTATTCTAGCGGTCTGCTTCCCGATAAGATAAACCTGGCCCAACATCAGACTATGTACTACAGGGTAGCCAAAGCTTTGCCTGAGATCATGGCTGAGAAATTCGGGTTTCGCTATTTTGCCGAACGAAACACTGAGCTGGCAGATGAAAGCAATAACCTTATGATGAATGAAGTGTTGAGGGAGACGGCTATGATGGACGATGGGCCTTCATTGACCTATCTCCACCTGATGATGCCTCATGAGCCTTTGGTGCGTGACAGCCTCGGGAATAAACTGGGACTTACAAATTATGGAAGTTCGAGGGATGCGGCGAAAGTGGACGCTGCCTATCTGCAATACCTCGTTTACTCGAATAATAAAGTCGGGCAGTTTATCGACAGCCTGAAGTCAAATACTTCAAATAAGGCAATAATACTTTTGATGAGCGATCATGGCTCAAGGCACCTGGCAAGAAAAGTTCCCTCTTATGCATACAATAATCTCCTGGCGATTTATCTTCCATCAGGAAATTATGAGGCATGGTATCCTGCACTTACGAATGTGAATGTTTTTCCTATATTATTCAATACTGTTTTCGGGGTTAGGGTGCCGCTTCTAAAAGACAGTATTGTTCGCTGACGACAAGGCTCCGATTTAGTTATGAGTTATGAGTGATGAGTGATGAGTGGAGTTGATGAGTGTTGAGTTAGTTTCACACTCTGAGATCTTAATCATTCAAAACTCACTCATCACTCATCACTCATCACTAAATGACTGTTATTTCGCCGATGTCTGCATTAGCTCCTGTGTATAGCCCCTGTAATCATCGAGGGCTTTCAGATCTTTCTCGATCTTAGCCAACCATTCCATCTGCTTGTCAACCTTTCTCGAGAAATCGGTCTGCTGATCATATTCGCTTTGAAAATTATGGTGGTCCTTCATTATATTCTCGTAAATCCGGTTAACATCGTCACTAACGGTTTTACTGTTGAATTTATAATCTTTCAGAGCCTTATTTAATTTGCGGGCATGAAGTTCGGCGATGTCAAAATGGCCTTGCTCATGACCCAGCACCAGGTCATTTTTTATCCTGACCCATGATTTTGTTTTATCGAACCGGCATTTGATAGAATAAGTCATGCCCTTCTTACTAAATCCAAACTCAACATTAATAGCAGTATTGGTGAGTGCGGCATTGGCGGCATTTACTGGCACCCTGCCTTTAAAGTCTGTCCAGCTGAGTCGTTTGTCGCTATTCCATTCAATGAGGTCCTTCTGACCGGGGTCAGAAACTGTCAACAATATAAATGGCAACAGAAATGTAAAGAAGGTGTTCATAGATTTGTATACTAACGGCAAAATTTATAAATCAATTTTAAATGATTTCACAATTTTTAAAAAGTAGTAAACTGTGATCGGCTTAACCAGTGCGCTAAAACAAAAAACTCCATCAAAAAGTTGATGGAGTTCCTATGGCAGAAATCGTTGAGACCGGAAAAACTTTAAAACTGGCATCTAATATCCACAAAAAATCTGGAATTCAGTGCAACTACCCTCATTTATATTTTTGAATCATCCAGATGCGACACCATAAAGCCTGCGATCCATATTTTTTAGATAAATTGCACCCTTGAAAATCAACAGATGAGACATTTGCCCCTTAATCCGGAGATCTTTACAGATAACAGGAAGCGCTTTATTGACAGGATGGAGAAAAATGCTATAGCGATTTTCAACAGCAACGATGAATTACCCATGAATGGTGATGCTCTCCATCGTTTTAAACAAAACTCCGACCTCTATTGGCTCACGGGTATTGAACAGGAAGATACCATGCTCATCCTGTATCCTGATAATCCTGATCCGCTGTACAGGGAAGTATTAGTATTGGTTCGTCCAAATGAATTAAAGGAAAAATGGGACGGTAAAAGACTGCGGGCTGATGAAGCAAAAGGCATTTCAGGAATAAAGGGTATCATGTGGCTTGATGTGCTTGAGCCAATTTTACAGACCTGGATCCATCTCGCTGATAATATTTACCTGAACTCGAATGAAAATGACCGGAAGTCAAACTCTGTGCCGGTAAGGGATTACCGTTATGCTAAGGAGATGATGAGCAAATTTCCGCTGCATAACTACCGTCGGAGCGCCCGCATTCTCAGGGACCTGCGAGCTGTAAAGTCTTCGCTCGAGATTGAGGTGGTGCAAAAAGCTGTTGATATTACGAAAAACACCTTTGATCGTATATTAAAGTTTGTTCATCCAGGGGTAATGGAATTTGAGATTGAGGCTGAAATATATCATTCATTTATTTCACAACGTTCCGATGGTCCGGCTTATTCGAGCATCATCGCTTCAGGTGATCGTGCCCGAACCCTTCATTATGTAACCAATAACCAGGAATGCAGGGAAGGGGAGCTGATACTGATGGACTTTGGAGCCTCTTATGGTGGATACAATGCGGATCTGACCCGAACCATACCTGTGAGCGGTAAGTTCACACCCCGCCAGAAAGACATCTACAATGCATGTTTACACCTGCACAACTATGCAAAAAGTATTTTGAAGCCGGGTATCACACTCGCAGAATATACTGATAAAGTTGGAGAGGAAGCGACAATTCAGTTTGTAAAACTTGGCCTGATTTCCGAAGCCGATGCAAAAAATGAAGATGGTGCCAACAAACTATACAGGAAGTTTCTTTACCATGGAATTTCTCATCATCTTGGGCTCGACGTGCATGATCTCGGCACCCGCACTGAACCGCTTATTGAAGGGATGTTACTGACAGTTGAACCCGGTATATATATCGAGGAAGAGCAAATAGGGATAAGGATAGAGAACAATGTGTGGCTCACTGCAGATGGCAATAAGGACCTGATGCAGAACATTCCCATCACGGTTGAGGAGATTGAATCGCTTATGAAGAAAGTTAACTAAACAATATCTATGAAGCAGATCCCGAACTTATTTACGCTTTTAAATCTTTTTTTCGGTTGTATAGCAATTGTGTTTATTCTCCAAACCGGTGAATCACTGATCATGCAGGATGGCGGCAGCTGGGTTGCACAGTTTCCCGAAAAAATATGGTGGGGGTCCATATTTATTGGTATAGCCGCAATTATTGATTTCCTGGATGGATTTGTTGCAAGGTTGTTTAATGCAACTTCTGCCATGGGTAAACAACTGGACTCTCTTGCTGATGTGGTTAGTTTCGGAGTTGCCCCTGCTATGATACTCTACCAGTTGTTAAGGATCGCATATATTCAGGAAGATACGGGGCTGGATACAAGTATAATGGCCCTGCTGCCTGCCTTTATTTTTCCTTGCGCAGGAGCATACAGACTCGCCAGGTTTAATATTGATAAAAGTCAGAAATCTGGTTTTAAGGGCGTACCCATCCCTGCTGCCGGCCTTGTAGTGGCTTCATTTCCTTTAATTTTATTTGGAAGTCAGAGTTTTGAACTCAATACATTGTTTACAAATAAATGGCTGTTATATGCAGTAATTCTGGTGTTAAGCCTGTTGATGGTAAGCCGCCTGCCACTGATGGCCCTGAAGTTTTCAGACTTTTCTGTAAAAAATAATCTTCCAAAGATTATCCTGCTTGGTTTATCTCTGATTGCAATAGCTTTTTTGCAGTGGCTGGCTGTTCCTGTTATTTTTATTCTTTACATCATAGTATCTTTGTTCTTTAGAGAAAAAAGGTATTAAATCGTTTACCATGTTATATACTGTTCAGGTTAAAGTTATGCCGCTCAAAGAATTGCTGGATCCTCAAGGTAAAGCAGTAATGGGCGGGCTTTCTAATCTTGGTTTGAAGAACGTTTCCGATGTCAGGATAGGTAAAAATATTACGCTGCAGGTTGAAGCTGCCACTCCCGATGCAGCCAAAGAAATTGCCGAAGAAGCTTCGAAAAAACTGTTAGCTAATCCGGTTATGGAATACTTTGAAATTTCCGTTAACTGAGCTCAACGGTGATAAAAGTTATGAGTTATGAGTGATGAGTTATGAGTGAGTGATGAGTGAACTCATAACTCTTCAACTCACTCATAACTCATCACTCATAACTCATAACTAATGTTATACATTGTTCCCACCCCTATCGGCAATTTGCAGGATATAACGCTTCGTGCGCTGGAGATACTTAAGTCGGTTGACCTGATCCTTGCTGAAGATACACGAACTTCTTCCAGGCTCCTTAATCACTACAAGATTACAAAACAACTTACTGCTTATCACCAGCACAACGAGCACCAGGTTGTACAGCACCTGGTAAACCAGATGCTCGGCGGCAAAATCATGGCACTGATCACTGATGCCGGCACACCCGCTATCTCAGATCCCGGATTTTTATTGGTGAGAGCCTGTATCAAGGAAGGAGTGAAGATTCAATGCCTCCCCGGACCTACAGCGTTTGTGCCTGCACTTGTTAATAGCGGGCTGCCAGCAAACAGGTTTTCCTTTGAAGGATTTCTCCCATTAAAAAAAGGCCGGCAGACCATGTTCAAAAAGCTTGCCCTTGAAGAAAGGACAATGATTTTTTATGAATCGCCGATGCGGCTCGTGAAAACCCTGGCTGACTTTATAGAATACCTGGGACCTGAAAGACAGTGTAGTGTGAGTCGGGAACTATCAAAGATCTATGAAGAAAATGTACGTGGAACCTTGCAGGAAGTACATGATCATTTTAGTCAGAAAGGGGTAAAAGGAGAAATAGTAATAGTCATTGCAGGATCAGGGGAATAGTAATAGAGGAGCTGAATATAATTTTAGCAGGATCTGAATAAAATTTTGTGATTTTTTTTTATTGCCGGGGTTTGATATTTGCATTATAAAAATGTACTAACCATTAACCCTCATTTTTATTATCTAAATTATGAAGCATTTATTTCCTGCAGTCGCCCTGGTGTTTGCAATATCCCTGACGGCTGCTACCACCCAGGCCCAGATACGTAAAATTCCCGCAACAGTTACCGATTCTTTCAAAGAAAAATACCCTGATGCGACCGGTGTGGAATGGCGCGATAAGGTATCAGTGTTTTCGGCTGTCTTTTCAAAAGATGGTGTAAGCTATGAGGCAAAATACAATTCAAAAGGGGAATGGCTCAATACAGAAAATGAAGTTGCTGTAGATAATCTCCCATCCGCTGTCAAAGAAGGTTTTGAAAAAAGTAAATATGCTGAATGGGAGATCGAAAAAATTCATCAGATCCAACTGCCTGAGGATAACACTCAATACCGCCTGCTGGTAGGTAAAACAGACCTGCAAAAAAAGAATCTCCTTTATAGCTCCAAAGGAAGGTTATTGAAAGATAAGATCACACTGTAGTTGAGAAAAATAAGATCAAACTATAGTTAAAGTTAAAGTCCGAAGCATATAAATCCGGACAGATATTCTTGTTGCCTGGAATTAACCGGGCATAACTTATTGCCTGGAATTAACGGGACATAACTTGTTGCCTGGAATTAACCGGACATATTTACTTATTGCCTGGAATTAATGTCACTAATCAGTGCTTCAACTACATCTGCCAGCTGTACTTCAAGTTGCGGATCCTTTATATTGCCCTGGTCATCCAGTTTTGAGCGGATGAACGATATCAATAAATCACAACCAGCAGCCGGATGGGCTGTCAGCGCGCCAAGTATTGCTAATAGCGATTGATGCGCATGTTCGCCCCCGGTAGCTGCCGTGATTAGCGCAGTCGGCTTATTAACCAGGTCGCCTGATGCTACTATCCAGTCAAGTGCATTTTTTAAAGTTCCGGGTACGCCGTATGCATACTCGGGAGTAATAAACATAACAGCGTTAGAGTCGGCTATCGTTTTTCTCCAGTTATCAATTGAATGAGACGGTTCCTCTGCGTCATTAAAATGTGGCAATTCGCCAGTGCCTTCAAAAATTTTGTAGCTAAATTCCGGGGGCAGATATTTTGCAATGGTTGGAATAAGTTTATAAGAAGAAGAATTGTTTCTCAGGCTTCCAGGTACGATCAGGATGATTTTTTGCATATTTCTGGTGTGAATTTCTTAGGTTTTGTCACTGGCATCATTTGCCTCCAGTTCCTTCAGGATCTGGTTAACATCACCTTCAGTATCTGACAGTTTCTTTTTACAGATGTTTATCAGGAAGGCAGCCCGCTTTACTTTTTCGGACAATAGATCCACCGAAATTTCACCATCTTCCATCTCGGATACAATAGATTGTAATTCTTCAAAAGCATCGGTATAGTTTAAGATTTCGCTCATGGCTGTGTTGTGATTTTCGTGGAAGTTACAGTTGAAGCAATGCTTCCGTCTGTTACTGTTGTAATTATTTTATCGCCTTTTTTTATTTCATTAATTGTCGTCACCAGTTTGCCATTCACTGTTGTGAAGCTGTACCCACGTTTCAAGACCTGCAGCGGACTTAAAATACTTATTACTTTTTCCATATTCTGGAGATCCCTGGCCCTTTGTTTAATAAGAGCCCGGCTGCTTGTGGCGAGTGCGGTTCGTTGCCCATCGAGTGCATCCAGGCTGCGCGATATCCAAAGATTCGCAGACCCCGAAAGCTGGCGGCTGAATTGTTTCAGCGTTGTTTCTGATCTCAATAAAGCATTTTTCGAATATTGTAACAACGACTTCGAAGCAAACTCTATAGCCTGCTTATCATTCGAAATAGTGGATCTTGTAACTGATCTCAGGTATTTTGCAAGATTGATCAATGAGGTCTTTTCTTCCCTGATCAAACGATTTGCTTTCTGCACCAGCATGTTTTCTGCTTCCTGCAAGGGGACCGAAAATTCATGATAATGCTGCAGGAGAAAGTCGGCAAGTTCCGTAGGTGTGATCGCATTTTTAAAAGCAACCATTTCTGTTACCGTTTCATTTGTCGAATGTCCTATACCGGTAATAACCGGCAATGGGTAAAGTGCAATTGTTTTCGCCAGTTCGTAATCGTTATAGCAGGTCAATCCAACATCTCCACCACCTCCTCTTATGATAGCGACAACATCAAAATGAGCGATTACCTGCCTGATGCGTTTCAACTGATAGATTATGGATGGGACAGCTTTATCCCCCTGCAGGAAAGCTGGGAACAACATAGAAAAGAACCGATACTCCCAGCTATTGCCGTTCATAATTTTCATAAAGTCAGAATATCCTTTGCTGCTTTCAACAGAAATAATTGCAATTCTTTTCGGAAGCAACGGAAAAGCCAGATTTTTGTTCTGATCAAATATTCCTTCGGCTTGCAGCCTTGCAATAGATAGCTGCTTTTCTTTTTCCAGTTCACCAAGAGAATACCAGGGATCAATTTCAGTTATCCGGAGGCTTAGTCCAAACACCGGATCAAATTGAATACGTGCAGAAAAGAGTATAGTGATCCCGTCTTTTAATGGTTCGTGCAGAACCTCCAGGAATTGACGATTGATACGGGTATAGTCATCACGCCATAATACTGATTTGAGTTCTGCAATCACGCGACCATCTTTTTTCTCAACCAATTCTGGAAAACAGTGACCCGACTGCGCGTAAAGGTTTAGTTTGTTTACCTCTCCTTTGATCCAGAATGAACTTGTATACCTTTCAGTAAGGGTCTTCTGGATGCTTTTTGACACCTCCAGTAATGAGAATACCCTTTTATCATTAATTGTTTCCGGCATAAATTAATTGCTCAATTCTTTGTCGATTAATTGCTCAATTCCTTGTCGATAATCGCTACCAGTTTAGCCTGCTGGCTTGGAGGCGGCGCATGAAAATCAAGTACGTTCCCGGCCTTATCAATTAATACATATCTTGGTACAGAAGTCGCCGCGTAGGCATTTGCCACAAATGTACTGTTATCATGCAACTGAAGCCATCGTGGTTTATCTTGCCTGATGGCCCGCTTCCAATCCTGCATTCTATCGCTTACCGCAACACCAATAAAGGCTATATCTGACCGCTTGCTATACTTACTAATAATCTTATGCATATATGGCGTTTCCAGTCTGCAGGGTAAACACCAACTTGCCCAAAGATCGATATAAACAAGCTTACCTTTAAATTCATCCAAACTATGGAGTTTACCCAGGGTATCCCTTAGCTTGAACAATGGCGCAGGCTTTCCATACTGCGCGGTTGTCAACATGTTTAGCTTGTAATTGTAACGGCGGTCAATATCGTTCCGGAAGCTGCCGAATGCAAGCTGGTTCAGATATGACAGATAAATCATTTTGTAGTCGTTTAGCCCGAGGATCTGATCCGATGAATCGATAGCTTGCCTCATCAGGCCGTAAAAAAGAAAGTCTTTGAGGGAACGGTACCGGGCATCGATATCGGTATCAATGATTTTCAAAAAACGATTATAAAGCTTTAGCCGCTCTTGTACTTCAGAAGACTTATCCGGGAAATGATAGCGCTCTGACATTTCTGTATTTACTTTCGAAAAGGTACTATCAAGTCCCGACCAGGGTCCGGATACCGATTCGCTTTTCTCCAACTGGTTTGTGTTAATTATTAACTGTAAAGGGAAACCGGGAGCGAGAAAAACTTCTCTTAAATTTTCGCTGCCATTTCTTATAACCCCAATGCCTGGTAAGCTACTATTAATAACCTTCAAACTATATTTGCCGGCTCCTTTAACTGCGAAAGTGTCGATAGTATGACTTCCGGAGATGCTATTTACCCTGCTGAAGGTGAACATTTCAACCGTTTGATGATTCGGGGTAACGGAGATTTCAAGTGTTGATTGTGATTTGGCAAGAAGACCGCCAAGTTGTAAAAGTATAGTAAAGGTCAGTTGACAACTTGTAGCCCATCCAATTATCTGCCTTTGTCTTTTAAACAATAACGTGATTGTTGCTATGCAGCTTATACACCTTGTCAGGAACATCTTTGCTTGCTGCATTTTCATCTTTTTTTCAGCATTTCCGGTGAACATCACTTAATCAGATACATCATTTAATCAGATACATCACTTAATCAAATACACCATTTAATCAAATATTGGTGAACATCTCAAGTAATCCAATATCGTTTACCATCAGGCAATCAAATTTTCATTGAAATCTGGCAATCAAATATCGTTGAATAATGGAAACTACAAGACGTTATTACGAACCTGTTAATGAATTAATAAATTTTATAACATGCAACTTATGTGGCCTGGATTGGCTCTTTATCCGGTACTAAAACCGCTCCGGAAAACATTTTATACTATCTTCCGGAATTCTAAAATGCAAAATTCTCAAACCAGGTATGAAAAAACTTGTTATCGTTCTGATTTTTTCACTTTTCGTTATAAATGTATCCTATAGTCAACCAGATCGCTGGCAGCAACGGGTTAAATATGTAATGAATGTGGAAGTTGATGTAAATACGAATCGATTCACCGGAAAACAACAACTTGAATACACGAACAACTCACCGGATACACTGAAAAAAGTTTTTTATCACCTTTATTGGAATGCATTCCAACCTGGAAGCATGATGGATTCGAGGAGTCGGGAACTTGGAAAGATCGGCCGTGGCGATCGTAGTGAATGGGATCCAAGGGTCCGGGACCGTATCTCAAAATTGAATGAAAATGAAATAGGGTATCAAAAGGTGCTTTCTTTAAAGATGAATGGAGTAGCGCAGGATTATACGATGCGTGAAACAATTCTTGAAGTGAAACTTTCCCGCCCTATTCTTCCAAAATCCAAAGTAATATTTGAAATGGAATTTGAAGCACAGGTGCCGCTCCAGGTCAGGAGAAGTGGCCGCGATGCTGCCAATGGTGTGCGTTATTCCATGAGCCAGTGGTATCCAAAACTTTGCGAATATGATTATGAAGGCTGGCACCCGACACCTTATGTCGCACGTGAATTTTACGGGGTCTGGGGAGATTATGATGTAAAAATCAGTATTGATAAAACTTATATTCTCGGCGGAACCGGTTATTTGCAGAATGCTGCCCAGATCGGTTATGGCTATGAGAACCCGGGAACAAAAGTTGTCCGGCCAGCTGGCGATAAATTAACCTGGCATTTCCTGGCTCCCAATGTTCATGACTTTATGTGGGCAGCCGATCCGGAATTCAGGCATCTTTCTAAAAATGTTCCAAACGGGCCGACCCTGCATGTGTTTTACAACCGTGATGAAACCTTTTTGAAAGAACAGTATGAAAAACTAACTGCAACAAGAAAGAATGAGTTGGGCAACGACTTCAATAAATATCTTGAAAGCGTTGATAAGCAATGGCAGGATGTGCTGGATGCAGCAAATACTGTGTTGCCTTTTATCGAGAAAAATTTTGGCGAATATCCATATAAACAATATTCGTTTATACATGGGGGTGATGGTGGTATGGAATACCCTATGGCAACTTTACTTGCAGGGCCAGGCATCGGCACGGCTTTCCACGAGTGGATGCATAGCTGGTACCAGATGATGATGGGTACAAACGAATCATTATACGCCTGGATGGATGAAGGGTTTACAGATTTTGCAACTAACCGGGTACAGGCTTTTTATCGGCAAAACGTGCTGATGAAACGCGCTGCAAATAATCCTGCATATCTCAAGACACTTGATTCAACATCCAGGCTTCTTCCTAAATATGACAGGGGCAGCTATATGTCATATATTGGCCTTGCTAAAAGCGGGATAGAAGAACCCCTAACTACTCATGCAGATCACTTCAATACCAACTCGGCATACAGTGCGGCAGCCTATTCGAAGGGATGTGTATTCCTCGGCCAGCTGGGTTATATAACCAGCGATGCAGTACGGGATAAAATATTACTTGAGTATTATCGGTTATGGCGTTTTAAACATCCTAACTCGAATGACTTCATGCGGGTTGCAGAAAATGTAAGCGGTCTTAAATTGGATTGGTACAAAGAGTATTTTGTAAATAGTACAAAAACCATTGACTATGGAATCGATAGTCTTTGGGAAGAGGGTGGAAAATCAAAAATCCGCTTAAAGATGATTGGCAAGATGCCGATGCCAATTGACCTGATGATTCAGTACAAAGATGGAACCCAGGAGCTGGCTTATATACCAACATACCTGGCATTTGGTGAAAAACCGGTGGAGGATGATCAAATACCCCGTAAGGTTTTTGAACCATGGCGATGGACGCATCCAACTTATGTGCTGGAACTCCCAAGAAAGTTGTCAGAAATGAAAGTCATTGAAATTGATCCGTCTCAAAGAATGGCCGACCTTGAGAGGCGAAATAATAGGCTGGAGATTCCTTTTTAATACCGGCAATGGAAAGGACTGCAACTTAAAAAGGGAAAGACCTGCAAAAGAAATAAGGTAAAGGAGAAAAAACTGAAAGACCTGCAAAAGAAATAAGGCACCATCAAAAGCAAAAAGGTAACGGAGAAAAAAGGTTAAGTGTCTGCAAAATAAAAAAAGGCTGCCTCATTATAGTGAGGTAGCCTTTTTTTATTTTCAAGAACGGGATAAGCTTAATGATTTAAGGTATTCGAGGCGCAGCTAGCTCAAAGATAGAAAAGACTGTTTTTTCCTGAAATACCACGAAGTGGTAAATTTTGACTACTTAATTTCTTTTGATTACTTAACGTCCGAAGAACTTGTTGATAGCTTCGACCCTGTTGTTTACATGGAGTTTTTCGTAAATATGGTATACATGTTTACGTACCGTTTCCTGGCTGATAAACAGCTGACCGGCAATTTCCTTATACAGGAGGCCTTTTGCAAGCAATTCGAGAATTTCTTTTTCTCTTGGCGACAAGGTATTCAGGTCGGGACTCCTGGTTGCAGTAGCTTCCGGTGTGCGGAGCTGGAAGGCATTCACCACTTTCCTGGCGATCTGGCTGCTCATTGGGGCACCTCCCTGCTGAAGTTCACTTATTGCTTCCAGGAGCCGGTGCGGAGCTGTTTTTTTTACGATGTAACCATTTGCACCAGCACTCAATGCCTCAAATATTTTTTCGTCGTCTTCATATACCGTACACATCATGAACAGTATTTCGGGATAACTGGACTTCAGTTTTCTAACAACCTGAATACCATTTTCCCCTTCACCCAGGTCGATGTCCATCAGCACTATATCAGGCTGGATCAATGGAATATGAAGCAAGGCTTCTTCCGCGGTCGGACAACTCCCAACAAGATTATATCCCTCAGACATTGAAATTATTTGTTCCAATGCAGAGCGGATATCCTTGTTATCATCTACTATACAAACATTAATATCCATAACGGCAAATGTCCTTCTTTTCAACTAGTCTGTGTATACCACTTTGTGGTAATTTTAATGAAGAGAAGACATAATTACTTGATAGTTAAAGTGGTACATAAATGATAAATTTTTCATGGAAAAATTCCTCCTGGAAAATCTGGTGAATTTCCATGATCCTGGGTCTTGCTTTAGTTTGTGAAATTTCCCCGGCAAGATCTCCGCCTTTCAGGCAAATCAGGCCATTTGGCACCGGCATATCATCATCCGATTTCCTGTCTCCTGGTTTACGCTTCCTGAGAATTGGGGTAGACCATCTGATCAGATCGTTAAGAGGAGCTACAGCTCTTGAAACAGCGACATCAAACTTCCGGTTCTTTATATCTTCTGCCCGGGTATGTTGTGCGGTAATATTTTTCAGTCCTATCGCCGTTGAAATATCCTCCACAACTTTAATTTTCTTACCTATACTGTCTACAAGGTGGAACTGAACATCCGGAAAAAATATAGCAAGCGGTATTCCGGGGAAACCGCCGCCGGTTCCAATATCGATTACTTCCATTCCCTTTAGAAAGTCAAAACCCGCAGCAATACTCAAAGAATGTAGCACATGTTTTTCATACAGGCTATCGATATCCTTCCTTGATATTACATTTACTTTTGAGTTCCAATCGGAATATAAAGCTTCAAGGGCAGCGAACTGTTCCAACTGCCTGGAATCAAAGTCGGCGAAATATTTTGTGATCAGTTCCATGTCTTCTTAGGCTTTTTCCAGATTGCAGGAGCAAAGATGATATAATAAAAAAACATCCAGATATCAAGGAGCCACCACCAGGCAAAGAGGTCCTTTTCCTGGAGCCGGTTCATTGCTTTATTATAGATGATTGCTTGTGAGAAAAAGCGAAGTCCAAAAACTCCAAGCGCCAGTCTCCAGTCAAAAAATATGATGCTTAAAACAAACATCGGGTAGAAAAAGAAATGCGAAAAAGTATAGAGACCGAGTAAAAATTTGTGAGAAGCCTTATAAAACTTTGCTGTTGAAAAGTGCCTGTTTTTTTGTTGAGTCCACTCGGTCCAGTTTTTTCTTGGTTCAGAAAGTGTGAATGCTTCCGGATCAATCACAACACGGGTATTAGCCCGGGTGGCTACCTTATTCACAAACAAATCGTCATCCCCGCCGGGCACATGGTTAAGTGAAGAGAAACCCTTGTTGTTTAGAAACAACCCTTTTTTATAAGACAGATTTCTTCCCACACCCATATATGGCACACCGGCAATTGCGTATGACAGGTATTGTATAGCAGTATGAAAAGTTTCAAAGCGGATCAACCGGTTAAGCAAGCCGGGCCTTTTGTTATAAGCCCCGTAACCAAGTACCACTTCAATACCATCTGTAAATCCGTCCTGCATTTTTTGTAACCAGAATTCACTGGCAGGCACACAATCAGCATCAGTAAGGAGGATGATCTCATGTTTTGCTTCCTTGATTCCTATTGACAGCGGATACTTTTTTCCCGGTATACCTTTTGCTTCCTGTTCAAGGTTCACCAGGTGAAGACCTTTGAAAGTTTTTTTAAATTCTTCAAGAAGATAACGCGTTTCATCCTGGCTGTTATGATTGATAACAATTACTTCGTGTGTAGATGGATAGGTTTGTACGAGTACACCTGGAAAATTTTTCACAAGATTACTCGCTTCATCACGCGCACAAATGATAATACTGACCGGATGTTGTTGCGATTTTTCTTTGTCTCGTTCTTTATAAAAAGCGAGATGCCTGAAAAAAAACCAGTAGTAGAATAATTGAATCAATGTGATTGCGCAGAAAAAATAAAAAACGATTGCCCACCAGTCTGTGTTCCTTAGCAATTCCATCATGTCCATACGGGGAGTTTAGAGGGCGGTTTAGCCGCAGTTAGCGAAATTAAGGAATTGTGATCGTATCGCTGGAAAGCTTCCGCTTTTCTTGCTTACTTTTGCTGCCGTTTTTCACCAGGTATTGCGCTCTTTAAGCGATATCTTAAACCGGAATCAGCAGCGCATGGCATCTTTAACATTTGAAATTCAGACCGGCGATACATTATCCAAGGCAAGAGCAGGCAAGATCACAACTGATCATGGAGAGATTCAAACGCCCATATTTATGCCGGTTGGCACTGCCGGCAGTGTCAAAGCTGTTTCCCAGCAACAACTTGTAGAAGACGTAAATGCACAGATCATTCTTGGAAACACCTATCACCTGTATCTTCGGCCGGGCTTATCCGTAATGGAGCAGGCAGGCGGATTGCATAAATTTAATGGCTGGAACCAGCCCATTCTTACAGATAGCGGTGGTTACCAGGTTTTTTCGCTTGCCGGCACCCGTAAGATTACTGAAGAGGGAGTTATCTTCCAGTCACATATTGATGGTTCAAAACATCTTTTTACACCTGAATATGTTATGGATATACAAAGAGTGATCGGGGCAGACCTGATCATGGCATTTGATGAATGTCCTCCATATCCCAGTGAATATGAATATGCCTCAAAATCAATGCACCTCACGCACCGTTGGCTCGACAGATGTTTTGAACGTTTCAATAGTACACCTGACAAGTATGGTTATACGCAGAACCTACTACCTATTGTGCAAGGCAGTACTTTCCCGGAGTTAAGAAAGCAGTCTTGTGATTTTATCAGTTCAAAAAATGCAGTGGCCAATGCCATAGGCGGTCTGAGTGTTGGTGAACCGGTAGAAATGATGTATGAACTTTGCAATTTGTGTTGCGAAAATCTTCCTTATAACAAACCGCGTTACCTGATGGGTGTGGGTACTCCATGGAATATCCTTGAGTGCATCAGCATGGGTATTGATATGTTTGATTGCGTAATGCCAACACGCAACGGGCGCAATGGAATGTTGTTTACTTCAAACGGGATCATCAATATTGATAACAAAAAATGGGAGACCGATTTTACACGGATTGATGATGGATTTGATTGCCATGTCAGCAATTTTTATTCAAAGGCATATCTCCGGCATCTTGTGAAATCCAAGGAGATCCTGGGTTTAACTATTGCGAGTATTCACAACCTCGCATTTTATATGCATTTGGTTACAGAGGCGCGTAAGAAGATTGTTGATGGCACGTTTAATTCATGGAAGTCTGAGATGGTGTTACGGTTGCAGCAGCGGTTGTGATTTTCTTTAGCAGCATTCTTATGCAACAGTTTTTGGTCGCTTCTTCGCACCGTTGGGAGCGGGATTGTGCCTTTTTGCGGCTGTGTCCCGTGGTTAATACCTTTGCTCATGCCGTTCTTTGTTGTTGTCTCCGATCGGCTTTTTTGCCCTGATCAGCTTTGTTAGGGTTTCTTCCAGTGCTGGTTGCAGTATCGCCCTGATCGGCTTCAGTAACTCGACCACGGTACGAAGGCCGCGCAAAGGCACAATCCCACTCCCAACTAGCTCATCCACTTGGGGGAATATCATAC
>NZ_DATHKG010000077.1:0-6565 GCF_035489435.1 Flavitalea sp. | reverse complement strand
AGTTCCTTAGCATATTCAAAATAAAGCTTATAACCGGGCTTCACAATGTGTTCCTGCCCGAAATCACCGTACAGGCCATCAGACAGACCATCATGAACTGTAAAGACGTGTCCGCCATGTCTGCCGGAGGCTTCAAGTACTGTTACATCATGCCCCTTTTTCATCAATTCATAAGCACAGCAAAGTCCGGCCAGTCCTGCCCCTCCAACAATAATTTTCTTCGATGGCCCATATTTACCCTTGTTAGGTGAAGGTGCTGTTTCGTTAGTTTGCGGAGTAATATTCGCCAACGCATTACCATTCAATAATGTAACGCCCATGCCACCCATCATTGTCTTTTTAATAAAGTCTCTTCGTTCTAACTTACTCATAAAGCAATTTTAAAAATATGAATGAACACGGTGGTTGTTGTGATAAACTAACCGAACAGAATACGATGCCTATTTTATGTGGTTCAATTGATAAGTGCGACAGTAAAACCTAAGTTACTTCCATTGAAACCTTTTCTTTAATACTTCATTACTTGTTCTATAACTAGCAGGGCTATCCCAACACATCGTTCGTTGCCGCATCCGCGGGCATCTGCGGGCTATCTGCGGGGCTATCTCCATCTCATTATCGCCGCGCTAAATGGCTGGGTTGTGCTTTTGTCAGAGCCCCTACCCCGTTTCGATTTTTCTTCTGTCACGAGAATCTATGCGGTTATTTTTTTCCAAAATCGCCCGACGATCTGCGCGCATAGTTTGATAAAGTGTCTTTGCTAATCGAAAAGAATATTGACCTTGTTTAAAGCGTTCGACTGATTATAGCGAGCGCCTAAAGATTAACTTAATTGTTTTTTTGGTTATAAGTCGAACTTTAGATCATTATTCAATCACTTTAGTCCGACAAAAGAATAGGAAATGGTTAACTGCAAACAGCTGCCTTTTTAGTGATGTTCGTGTCACCACAATACAAAACAACTGGCAGTAGTGAAAATAGACAATTTATCGGACAGCCGGTTTTATTGCAAATACTTTCCTGTATTTCATAGGTTCCGGGAACTTGATGGAACCAGTAATTGCCTGGTAGTCTCCTGCAAAATAATTCAGTGAAAAACCATAGGCATCCTTGGCCGTGTATAAAAACAATTAGTCCTTGGTGATATCAGCCAATGCGATGTAAAAATATTGATACAGCTTAAATGTTTAAGTTTAATTTCATTGCCCGTTTAGTTTCGTGTAGGGTTTTGTTATGTATTATGGTTTCGCAGTTGATTCACTTGCAAGCAACAGGTCAAGATATTTGTCATGAGGAAAATCGAAGATTTTTTATCAAATCGGCTGATGCCAGCATTGTTCCGCTTACTCTAATAAATACTAAAGCAGATGGGCAGGTAATAATTGCCCGGATAATAGATCCGAACAATTATGACACAGCAATATCGATAGTTCGTATTTCTGAAACACTGCAGATTGGTTGGCAAAAAACGTTACGGCTAAAAACATACAGTTTACTTACCATATATAAATGTGTCGAAACGAAAGAAAATGGCTTCCTAATAGTTGGTATAAGTGCTGAGCACGCAACATCCCGAAGATATGTAGTAGTTATTAAGCTGGATATAAACGGGTTCCTTCTTTGGGAGAAAAACTATAGTATAACCCAAGATACTTCACTTGATAATTTTTTTGTCCAGGATATAAAAGAAGGGGACAATGGAATTATCTGTATCAGCACTTCATGTTGGCAAATTGGAGGATCATATGAATCCCACCTTTTCTTAATTGACGAAAACGGAGTAGACATATGGAGCAGGACATTTACAAACAATGCTGGTTCAGACATATTCGGTGTGGATATAGATGCAAATCATGTAGTAGCATTCGGCCGCATCATTTCAGGAATCTGCAGTTCAACTGACCCACAACAATTCGTCGGATTAAAATTCGACTTAACAAATGGTGACCTCTTAGCAAGTAGATCTTATTGTCTTCCTTACGTGAATTCCGGTATGGCTGGGCACGCGATCGATCCCGGTGCTTTTAATTTAACCAAGCTGCAAAATGGAAATTATAGAATCAGCGGCCGTCAGCACGGTTAGGGAATAGATGTGAGAAAAGACTTCATCACTGCTGAGTTTGATCAGAGCTTCAACTTTATGGGAGGTAAGATTATTACCGTTCCGTTTGCTTCATCCCAGGCTCTGATCAAAACTAATGCGTCAGGACTTACGCATATACTAGTTCACGTAAATGCACAGCAAAAAGCATATTACAGTATGTTGCGCTGACGGATTGTTGATCGGGTAAAGGTCAAACTTTTGAAACAAAACCTAGAACCAGAATATCCACAAAATCCCCGAGCGCATTACGAAATCTTTTTCAAAAACCAAACGTGGTTCTGGTTAGAGGTTTACGATGATGATGAATTCTAGAAAAAGGTAGCAGCCAAAATAAACAAACGACCAGACCTGTACCAAGAAGTACATTACTCAATCAGCAGAATTATCTACCAAGAGTTGAGACGATTGAATCGCAAACGCAATATTTCTTTTGTTTGAAATAAAATTCAGGGGAATCTCCGGGCAAATGTAGCCGTTGAGTTGCAGACAGTATCTTTAAACTGAAATACGGGTTGTTAAAGGCAATAAAACTTGCTGCTGCGCAAACTATAAAACTTGTTTGAGCGGGGGTTATTATTAAGAAAATATAAATCCCATCTTGTAATGCTGGAAAAACAAACAAGCGAGGTCCAGGCCTGACAACCAAATCAAATACTCTACATGACCAAAAGAAATTATGACTTTTCTCACCGCTGACTTAATTTTTTACGAATTCTTCTTCATTCTTAATAATATCTCGTTCCCGACGTCCAGCATCTCTCTTAATACTTCTTCATAAACTTTATTACCGTTATCGCCATTTGTGAACACTACCAGACCTCGTTTAGATGTTGGAAGCAGTACTATCAATGTTTTGATGCCAGGATCACTTCCTGTATGCATTAACGCGTACTCGTTGCGAGTCAAATTTTTCAGGACAACCCATGAAAGACCTATTCCTACATCCTTCACCTGGGTTACCATAATCTGCGGTGTATGAATTTGTTTATTTAAGTCTGTTGATATACCCTCTCCCCTAAGGCATGCCAGGGCAAACCTGGTATAGTCTCGAATTGTTGTTATTAAACTGGCGGCTGCATTCGCAGAAGCAGCTTTTTCAATGGGGTACTTTTTACCATTTAGATCGAAGCGACCCGCATAGTGTAGGGTATCCAGCTGATCCGGCCACTTCATAAAACTATGATTCAAGTGCAACGGTTTAAACACCAATGAATCTACGAGGTATTCAAAATGCTGATCGAATTTGTTTTCTATCGCGCGCCTTAAATATTCATAGCCTTCACCGGAATAGCGAAATGCAACGCCCGGGCCCGTGTCGAAAACAAGCTTTCCATCCGGATTCATGGACCGCCAATTGGTAAAACCTCCTTGATGGCTCAACACGTGTCTACTCGTCAACTGATATGCCAAGGTATCTCCCCTGACATCCGGATCGATCCAATAGTGCGCCAAAGGTTCGTCGAGGTTCCAGGTCTTGTTACTGGCAAGTGTCAACGCAAGCATCATGGAGACAGGTTTAGTTAACGAGGCTACGCTAAACTGAAGGTCGGAGGATGCATTGTTAATGGGTTTACTTATACCGATCACCTCAGTCATCACTATTTCGTTATTTTCTATTAAGCCGATAGCCACTGTCGGTACATTTTTTTCTTTAAGAATACTATCCATTCGATCTTTAAAATCGGAACTTAGGATATGTTCATTTTGAGCATGGGAATATGAGAAAACTAAACCGAAAAATATGGCTGATACGAAAGCGTGTGACTTCATTTTATAAATTTAGCATTGATACAAAATAGTAATAGTAAGCCGTAGACAATTTCAATATTTATGCCAAAGTAAAAGAGACTGTAATAAGTTTATTTAAGCCAAGTTTAAATCTGTAGAGCAGGATTAGTGTACGTTTTCGAACAGGAGAGTGTGCTTCCCAAACACAAGATAAAATCTAAAAAGAAAAAGCAGTCGTGCAAAAATGATCACAGCCTACATCAAGTTTAATACCAAGAAAAAGAGAGATTTCGAAATTCAATAGTTGTAATGTAGAATTGTACAAAAACGGTTTTCCGCAATGATTGCAAACGTAGTTCGGTGAATGCCTAGACACGCTCGCTCCGCAACAGGGGCATTGAAGAATATTCGCCACAATATCCTGAATATGATTGTTGTTGTCTTGGCGTTTCATAACTAAAAAGATTGTGACTTCAGTACTTTTGTGCTCAAATTTACGAAGTGGTTGCTAATCCTGTTTCTTTCCAGATCTGAATTTCCTCCTTTAAGGTAACGAACATCTTCATATCCCTCTACTTCGAAAGCGACGCTACTTAAGGTACTACCCTTTTTGGAGACGAACCGGGCTCGTTGTTAAGTTATAAGATCCGGCTGCATATCCCGTGATTTATAGTATCGACCAAAGGTAAAGGCGAAGAATCCCCGAGCAAACAGCCTGTTGTGGGGTCCGTTTTGTCTTAATTGCTTCCCGCCCTTTTTCTCAACGCTTCTGCTTTATCATAAAAGGACTTTGCTTTCTGATCGTCTCCCTTTGCTTCATAATACAGGCTCCAGCTATCATAGACGCCCGGGTTATCAGGATAAAGCCGTTGATTCAGTTGTAAAAACGTAAGCGCCCTTTCGAAGTTCTTTTCTATTGCGCTATTTCTCCATGCCAAGCCCGCCAAATCAGCTTCAGGAGGCAAGATGGCAAACCCCATCCTCTTCGAAACCATTTGATAGTGTTTCTCCAGGATAGATGCCGTACTGTCGGTAAGCACTTGAAAAGAGGGACGCCTGTAAAAATCAAAAATGAACTTAAGTGCATCGTAGCTGCCAAAAAGAGAAACTGAACTCTTCCGATAAAAGCATATTCGATTCTTCAAACTGATTTACTTGACTAAGATAGTGGAACTGAAAGCCTCAAAAACTTGAAATTACTTTAGTAAGCTGTAGCTTTAAACTTGTTCACCTGCATTAAATCGCACCTTCTTCATTAATTTTTTCTCGATGAAATTCAAAATAAAAGTTAGTTGCAGTATTGTAATATTTCTACTTTTTTTTATAACTATTGGTTACAGCAAGGATCCAGATCTTAAAATAACGAATTTAAAGTGCGAGTACTTACTCAATCCTATAGCTATAGAAAGCCAACATCCAACCATCAGTTGGCAATTAACGTCAGTACACAAAGCTAAAAGGCAAAAAGCATATCACATATTAGTAGCAAGCAGTATTTCTTTATTAGGCAAAAATATTGGGGACTATTGGGACAGTCATATAGTCAATTCATCTAATTCTACTCAAGTGATTTACCAGGGTAAGCCGCTAAGTTCCAGAACAAAGGTTTATTGGAAAGTGGTGGTGTGGGATGAGAAAAACGTTCGATCTGACTGGAGTTCCGTGGCTTCATGGTCAATGGGCTTATTAAATGCTGCCGATTGGAAAGCGAAATGGATCGGATCTTTTATTGATCCAAATCCTGACTCGGCTATAACCTATCCTGCACCCTATTTCAGAAAAGATTTTACCGTGAAAAAGAAAATAAAGCAAGCGGTAGCCTATATCAGTGGACTTGGTTTTTACGAACTTTTTTTAAATGGTAAAAAAATAGGTGACCAGGTACTGGCCCCGGCCGTTTCAAATTATGACAAAAGGCCGCTTAAAAATTTGCTTTATCCTTATGATGATCAATCGACACAGCGTGTGTATTATAACACATTCGACATTACCAGCAGTATTATTTCAAAAGATAATGCTTTAGGAATTATATTAGGTAATGGGTGGTATAACCAACGAGACAGAACGGTGGAGGGCAAGATGTGGTATGATGTGCCGAAATTGATCTTCCAGATGGAGATTAGTTATACAGATGGGACATCAGAGCTTATCGGGTCAGATAACAAGTGGAAAACAAATAATGGCGCACTATTAAAAAATGGAATTTTTACTGGCGAGAAGTACGACGCAAGATCAGAGCTCGGTGCCTGGAACAAGCCAGGCTATAACGATTCAAATTGGGCATACTCACTTCTTGCAAAACCTCCTACAGGGCGCTTGAATTCGCAAACAGCGCCATTCGATAAGGTGTTAAGAATTTTAACCCCAGTCTTTGATGGCCGGATAAAAGATTCCGTTTATCAATATCATTTGGACGAGACGGTAGCAGGTTGGGCAGCTTTGCATGTAAAAGGCAAGGCTGGAAGTGAAATCAAAATAAGATACATTAGTGAAGAAGGCGAGGATTACGGGCAATATGATGAGTATATTTTAAAGGGAGATGGCATCGAAAACTGGGAGCCGAAATTCACCTGGCATGCATTCAGAAAAATAGAAATTTACTCAAAAGATGTGATCCTTGATTCAGAAAGCATTCAAGTGAAAGACGTTCATACCGACGTAGCATTAAACGGAAGTTTTGAGTGCTCAAACCCATTCCTGAATAAAATAAATGCCGCGTATCTGACAACCCAA
>NZ_DATHKG010000076.1:0-11070 GCF_035489435.1 Flavitalea sp. | reverse complement strand
CTGAACTACCTGGTTAATAAATCGGTAAAGACAAAAAAAAAATTATACGCAAAATTCTATCATACCGGAAGAAACAGGATGATGTACATAGCCTACAAGTTTGCAGGCTTTGAGATAAGCAGCCGGATAGATGAAAATGCCGAATTACTTATTCACAATGGCACTTCATCTCACGATTATCCGCATTACATTAAACTACAGTTTCCGGCAAACACGCGGGTACCCGGTTAACTGCATCGAAAATCATCATCATAAAATTTTATAAACAGTTTGCAAATGAAGGATATTGCAGTTATTGGTATTGCCGGCCGGTTTCCCGGTGCCAATGACATGAATGAGTTTTATCAGATTCTACGGGATGGCGTTTGTACTGCAAAGGTACCGGATATCGTAAGGGTCATGTCCACCTCCTTATCGCCGGCAAAATCCTATATGCCATTCTCCTATCTTGACGATATAGATAAATTCGACCATGAATTTTTCGGCATATCACGGCATGAGGCTGAAAATATGGATCCGCACCAGCGTATACTGCTGGAGATCACTTATCATGCTTTTGAAAGTACAGGGTTTGCCGTGGATACTTTCAGGGGATCAGATACAGGGGTGATACTGTCTGATTTTGTATCCCTCTATTATGAACTGGCAAAAGAGTTCGATCCTACATTGGTAACCGGTAACCTCAGTGCCTTTTCTGCAGGAAGAATAGCAAGGTATTTTGATCTTCGGGGAATGGCAATGATGGTAGATACTACCTGTTCTTCTTCATTGGTAGCGCTGCACATGGCCTGTAACGAGATAAGGTCGGGTAATGCAGAGATGATGGTGGTTGGGGGTGCCAGTATTAACCTGAAGCCTAATGAAACTTCAGCAACCACTTTTGTTGACCTGCTGTCTGAAGATGGAAAAACAAAGGCATTTTCCGCAGATGCCCAAGGTATAGGTGTGGGCGAAGGTGCTGCCTGTATGTTGCTTAAAGACCTTGATAAGGCAATAGAAGATGGCAATATCATTTATGCAGTCGTAAAAGGATCTGCGGTTAACCAGGATGCACAATTGTCAGGCAGCCAAACGGCTCCCAGCAGGAAAGCGCAGGCCGCTGTTATAATAAAAGCATGGGAGAGTGCCGGAATAAATCCAGCATCGGTTACTTATATCGAAGCACATGGAACGGCAACCAAACTGGGCGATCCTATTGAGGCAGAAGCAATTGATCAGGCATTTAAAATGTATACGGAGGAAAACGGATTTTGTTCCATCTCAAGTGTAAAATCAAATATCGGGCATACCGGAAATATTGCCGGCATTATGAGTTTATGCAAAGTGGTGCTTTCCCTCGAGCATAAACAATTGTTTGCTTCGGTTAATTATACAAGTCCCAATCCGTTTATCAATTTTGATAAAATGGCCATCAAGGTAATGAATGAGCTTCAAACCTGGAATACTGAACGGTTGCCGAGAATAACAGGAATAAGTTCATTTGGTTTGATGGGAACAAATTGCCATGCTGTACTCCAGGAATACCCTGTCCCGGAAACTAAACAACAGCATGGTAACCTGCTGTTTTTTCTTTCCGCCAAATCAGAATCAGCTCTGCGGAACATGATAAAAGTTTTCCGGAAATATACAGACAGCATGGTACCGGAGAATTTACAAAACCTGAGTTTTACATTGAACCAGGGACGTGGGCATTTTGGTTTTCGCACTGCATTTTATGCCTCAAACCCCGAAGAGTTAAAAAAGCAGCTGGATTCGGGGCTTACTGTTTCAAAAGTAAGGAATACCGCCGTTCGAAAAATTTTCCTGTTTTCAGGGGCGCTAACAATTGATGAGTCTCAGCTGCCTGAATTCCATAAAAATAATCCATGGTTGTCTCCATATATACATGAATGCATTGACGCAAACCCGGCAAAAGATCTAACCCAAAGCCAGATTGATTTTATGATTCAGTATGCAGTTTATAAGGCTTTTGAAAAAATAGGATTGAATTCAGAAGACCTGCTGGGGTGGGGTACCGGCGACCTGGTGGTGGAAGTACTTATAGGCGAAAAGAAGCTGCCGGATGCTATGGAAGAGTGTATACATATTCAGATAGAAACACCACCTGATTTTGAAAAGAGGCTGGAGAAGATTTTAATGACTTATGCGCAAAAAAGTTTTGTACTGTTCATCGAAATGGGTGTGGAAGGAATATTTTCGAACGGATTCCGAAAATTTGCTACAAAACAATTCAGAAACAGGCTCAATGTGCTGAGCGCCGTATCATTAAATGGTAATGGTTTTTTTTCGTACCTGGCCAATCTGTATATGGATGGTCAGGACCTCGATCTTGGGCCTTTCTACTCAAACCTTTCTGTTTCAAGGATCGCAATCCCAGGCTACCCTTTCGAAAGAAAGCGTTGTTGGATCCGGGAATACGGCGAAGTAGCTGGGGGCAGGCAATTGGGCGAATCCGACCCTTCATTCATTAAGTGTACAGCAGTGGTGCAGGAAACAACAAAAACACCGGGGGAAGCAGCAGCGGATGATGAAGAAACGGGCTGGACGGATACAGAAATCGCTGTTTCAGATATATGGAAGACAGTTTTAAAACGAGATTCAGTTGGCAGAAACGAAGATTTCTTTCAGCTGGGCGGACATTCATTGCTTAGCGCAAGAGTAATCTCCAGGATCGAAAAAAAATTCAGGGTTAAATTATCTTTTAAGGATGTATATACCTACTCAACAGTTGAATCGCTGGCCAAAGGGATAGACCGGTTAAAAAGTGAACAGAACCTTTCATACCTTTTGCCGGAGATTGAATCTGTGGGAAATGTTTCAAAGGTGAACCTTTCTCATGCGCAAAAGCGTTTATGGCTGATCGAACAATTAGAAAAAGACAGTGCCTCATTCCTTACCTATCACGCACCTTATGCCTTAGCCGTAAAAGGAGCTTTGGATACCGATAAATTCAGGATCGCTTTTGATAATGTGATCAGCAGGCACGAGATCCTGCGTACCATTTTTATCAGTGAAGACGGGATTCCATACCAACACATACAAAGTTCAATCAATCACAGGATCGTTTTTACTTCTTTTGAAAATGAAGCAGACCCGGAAGCTGCACTTCAAAAACTCATCCGTGAAAAAACGGCTGAAAAATTTGACCTCGAAAAAGGACCGTTGCTGAAAACCTTTATTGCAAAAAAATCACCTGATGATTTTATTATCCTCTTTATCATGCACCATATTATTTCAGACGGATGGTCGATGGGGGTTCTTATGAAAGAGATCATGCATGCTTACAATGCAGGTTCCGAAAATGAATACCTGCCACCGCTGCCCTTCCAGTATAAAGATTATACCTGTTGGCATAATAAACTGATGAAGAGTGATTTCATTGAAACGGCCCGGAACTACTGGAAAGAAAAAATGAAGGGGCCACTGCCGGTACTGGAACTCCCGGTTGACTATCAACGTACAGGTATCCAGTCTTTTTCAGGCAGATCATGGAAATTTAAGATTGACGGGGAACCGGGAGCAGGCCTGCAGGCGTTTTCAAAACAGCAAAATGCAAGCCTGTTTACTACACTGGTTAGCCTCGTAAGCATACTATTGCATAAATACACTAAAAGCAATGATATCATTGTAGGTACACCGGTAGCCGGAAGGATAAAGCCTGAACTGGAGCAAATGATCGGGTTCTTTGTAAATACTCTGGTCTTTAGAAATAAATTATCGCCGGATCAGAAATACCTGGAATTTCTGGAAGAGGTAAAGCAAACTACTCTTGAAGGCCTGGAAAACCAGCTATTCCCATTTGATATGATTGTGGATGAGTTTGTAACAGAACGCCTGGCTGACCGGAACCCTGTATTTGATGTGATGGTAGTGCTGCAGAATAATGCTGTTGAAAATCTTTCTATCCATGGCATAGAAGTAACGATGATGAATATTGCCAACGATGTTTCATTTTTCGACCTGATGTTCTCTTTCTGGGAAGTAGCCGACGGGCTGGATATTGAGATTAATTACAATACCCGCCTCTATCAGGACTCAACCATTGTATTGATGGGGCAGCATCTTATTTCACTGATGAAACATGTTACAGAAGACCCCGCAAAACGGATCGCTGATATTGAAATGATTTCGGCCTATGAAAAAAATACACCCGGAAAAAGCCGAACCATATCTTTTAAGGTTTAAAAACAAACTATATGAATTTGAATAAAGAACAACTTGAAACATTTCATCGCAACGGCTACCTGCTGATCGAAAATGTTTTCTGTACAGAAGAACTGGCGTTAATAGAAGCTGAAATTCTAAGGCTTAAACAAATCGACTGCCAAGAGCGGATACTCGAAAAAGACGGATCTGTACGGTCTTTTTTTGCACCCGAAAAACAAAGCAATATACTGGGCCTTGTTACCCGTTTAAAGAAGATGGTGAAGCCGGCCGAAAGTATCCTGGATAACCAGGTGTACATACATCAAAGCAAACTCAATACCAAACAGGCATTCATAGGAGATAAGTGGGACTGGCACCAGGATTATATTTTCTGGCAGAAAGATGATGGGATGCCATCGCCCGATGTGTTGAATGCAATGATTTATGTTAATGAAGTAAACGAATTCAACGGGCCTCTTTTTGTAATACCGGGTTCGCATCTGCTGGGTGTAGTGGAAGATACGGCGGCAGGAAAATCAATGGAAAACGAAAGTGAATGGTTTAAAAAGTACCAGCAAAGTAAGTCTTATATGTCGGCACTTACGGTTAATCTTAAATACACTATTAACCAGCAAACCGTTACTGAATGGGTAGATAAGAACGGTATACGTTCCACAAATGGGGCGGCGGGCAGTGTATTGTTTTTTCATGGCAATATTTTTCATGCATCGCCAAGTAATGTATCGCCCTGGAACAGGGACACGTTCCTGGTAACTTATAACAGTACTGATAATAAGCTGAAGGATATAGAAAATCCAAGACCAACATTTATAGCAAACAGAGACTTTACGCCCATTAAAACAATTGATGACAGCAGCCTGCTTGATTTAGCCGGTAATAAAGCTTAAAATATCCGTAGCGTTATTAAACCCTGAAGTGTTAACCCATTTGGAAAAAATGAATACATATGATTATTGTTGATGAAAAACAACTCATTCAGAAAATAGAGGAGAAATATTGGCTGGATAAGGCCAAGGGGGCTATAATGCCTTCGCTTGTTCCATCATGGTGTGAAGCAGGAAATGATATCGGCAGACAGCATTTTCTGATTACGGATGAAGATATACACCGGGGAATTGAAAAAATATCCGGAGGAGATGCTGAAGCACAATATATCATATTGCTTGCTGCACTGGAACTGCTTGTTTTCAAATATTTAAATCAGCCGGAGATTGTCATCAGTGCTCCTGTTGCTAGCTCCAAAAACGGAACTGTTGCCAACCAGTTTTTTTTCAGGAATGAAATAAGACCAGGGATGACGGTTGCTGAACTGCTTGATGAACTGGCAGAACAGCTGCTGGCGGGGTTGGATAAAATTACGACTGATCTTTCTTATTTCAAAGAAAAGATCAGAATGGCTAATGAAGATGAATACCGGGCATTGGAAAAGGTAGGATTCGTTGTAAATAACAGCGTTGGCGCAGCTACATTTGTTAATGATGCTGGCCTTTGCTTCACGATCAGCACAGGTGAAAAATTCATAGAGATTCAGATCGCTCACAAGCTTTCAAAAGAGGCAGGGCAATGGATAACCGCATTGGGGAAACATTATGAATATATCTTGAAACAAATACTGGTAAACCCAAAAGCAAATATTGGGGATATCTGCGTGCTGAATGAAAATGAAAAAAAAGAATTGGTTTTTGGGTATAATAATACTGTTTTTAAATATGAAGAAAATACAGTTAGTTGGCTTTTTGAAAACCAGGTTATTCAAACATCCGCTTCAGCAGCGCTGGTGTTTAATGGAAAAGTGTTCACTTACGGCGAACTTAATAAAACGGTAAACCAACTTGCTGATTTTCTTATTGAAACGTATCAAGCCGGTGAAAATAAGGTGATCGCCGTAATGACTGAAAGATCGGAGTGGAGCGCCATTGCAATGCTTGCAATTATTAAAACGGGCGCCTGTTATCTACCCCTTGATCTGAACCTGCCGACCGCCAGGACAAGCTATATCATTCAAAATGCAAAACCGGTGGTTTTATTAACCGAACTGGGCAGTGATGAAGAATATTCCGGGTTAGATGTTTCTTTGCCTTTGAAAAAACTGACCGACATTCCGTTGGCCAACTACAACACCAGCAATCCTGTTCGCCGGCTGCCGCTCGACATACCGGCATTCCTTATTTATACTTCCGGTTCTACCGGTAAGCCAAAAGCCGTGGTACAAACTCACCGTACACTCACCAACCTTATTATTTGGGATAATGAAGAGGTTGGTTTTTCAAGAGGCTCATCCATTTTACAGTACTCATCATTTGCATTCGATTCTTCGCTGCATGATATTTACTATGCACTAAGCAGTGGTGGTACGGCACATATAGTTCCGGAAGATATGCGCCTTGATTATCCGGCAATGGCCGATTATATTACAAGTAAAAAGATCAGTATTGTTTCATTGCCCTTTACGGTAATGGCGGGTTTTTTTAATGCCATTGATATGCACCTGCTTGATGGCCATTCAATACAACATATCATATCTACCGGAGAACAGTTACTGGTCGGGGCAAGGCTCGAACAATTTCTTGCCGCAAATCCCGCAATAAAACTGCATAATTTTTATGGCCCTTCAGAAACACATGTAGTAACGGCTTTTTCGGTTACCGGGGCCGATATCCTTTCCAAAAGGGTTCCCATTGGTAAACCGGTATATAATTCACAGATATATATATTGAACGATAAACTGGAACTGGTTCCCTCGGGAATGACCGGTGAAATTTATATTGGCGGGCATAACCTTGCACTCGGTTATCTTGATGAACCCGAACTCACCGAACAAAAGTTCATTAATAACCAGTTCAGCTATAATGAAAGGATATATAAATCCGGAGATCTGGGAAGATGGCTACCCGGAGAGATACTGGAATACCTGGGACGAATTGACCACCAGGTAAAAATAAGAGGTTATCGTGTGGAATTGGGAGAGATAGAAAAATTGATCCTTAAATCAGGAAGCATTTCAGAAGCGCTGGTGACAGAACGTGGCGAAGGAGAAGACAAGGAACTAATCGCTTATTTTGTATTAAAGCAGGGGCAGCAGGCGCCGGATATCGCTGCATCACTTTCTGAAACGCTTCCGTCGTATATGATACCGGCCTATTTTATCCAATTAACTGAATTCCCGTTAACCTCAAATGGAAAACTGGATAAAAAGAAACTTCCGGCCCCGGTACGCAACAAGCAGCCTTATTGTGCCCCGGCTACAACAGAAGAAATTATTTTGGCCCGGATATGGGAGGAAACACTTGGTAAGACAGGTATAGGAATAGATGATAATTTCTTTGAACTGGGTGGCCACAGCCTGAAAGCCACCAGGATCATATCAGGCATATTTAAAGAATTAAAACGTAAAATAACGCTTAAGAATATTTTTCTTTTCCCTACCATCCGTAAACTGGCTGCATTCATGCTAACAGAAAATGAAGTACAGTTTTATCATATACCAAAACTTGCGTTGCAGGACAGCTATGAACTTTCCCATTCCCAAAAAAGGATTTGGGTGATTGACCAGTTTGAAGAAAATTCACTTGCTTATGTATTGCCAATGGCTTTTAATATTAAAGGGCTACTGGATCGGGAAGCAATTGTATGGGCATTTGAAAAAATTATAGCCCGGCATGAAAGCCTGAGAACAGTTTTTATAAATACAGATGGAGAACCGAGGCAGGTGGTCAAAAAACCGGGAGAACTGTCCGCTTCATTCAGGGTGATCAGTATCTCCAATGAAACGAATAAGGAGGAGTTTATTGAACATTATCTCAAAAAAGAAACCGCCACTCCATTCAACATGGAAAACGGCCCCTTACTGAGAGGAGCGATTATTAAGACAGGTGATGATAAACACGTATTGTCATTTACCATCCACCATATTATTTCCGACGGATGGTCCATGGAAATTTTCATAAAAGAACTGATGGCATTTTATAATGGCCGGGTAAACATGACGGAAACAGTGCTGCCCGAGTTAAGGATTCACTATAAAGATTTTTGTGACTGGCAGAATAAAATGCTTACGGATGGGTCGGTGGAAAATGATAAAAATTACTGGAAGAAAATGTTTGAGCATGATGTGCCCGTACTGGATCTGCCTACAGATCACAACCGCATGTCAAACCAGGTGAATGCGGGAGGGGCTGTTGTGGAATATTTTGATAGTGCACTGGTGAAGAAAATTAAAGCCTTTTGCCATGAACATGATATCAGTTATTTCATTTTCCTGGCTGGCATTATAAAAATACTCCTATACAGGTACACCGGCCAAAAAGATATTGTGATAGGTACTCCGGTTGCAGGGCGAAATCACCCGGATATCGAAGAATTGATTGGAGTTTTTATAAATACCCTGCCTGTGAGGGCTGAACTTACCCAGGATAAAATTTTTACGGATTTTATTAAGGAACTCAGGGACATCGTAACGGAAGCCTACCATCACCAGGATTATCCTTTTGATAAACTGGTAGATGACCTGAACCTTCAGCGGGACAATACAAGGAACCCACTTTTTGACGTACTGGTAAGGATAGATATTTTTGATGGTAATTCCTCAAACGAAAATACCCTTGAAATTGAAACGATCAATATCGGAACAGGGGTAAGTAATTTCGACCTGGTTTTCAATTTCGAACTGGCGGATAATGAACTGCGTTTGCTGATTGGTTACAACAGTGGCCTGTATAAAGAAGATACGATCAAACGAATGGCAGCCCATCTCGGTAATATCGCAACTGCGGTTACAGATGATGCTCAATCGCGATTGGGTTTCATACCATACCTGTCGCAACAGGATCACTCCTTGCTGGAACAGTTCAATAATACAAAAGCAGATTTTACAGGGTTTACCATCGATCAGCTGGCAACCCGTCTTGCCATAGAAATTCCTGATAATATTGTCATACGTGAAACGGAACGTGATATAACTTTTAAGGAACTCAGGTCCGATTCTAACCGCATAGCTGCGTTCTTACTTGCATCGGGTACCTGCCAGGAAGAGATAGTGGCTGTTTTTTCTGACAGAGGCGCAGGCATGATTAAATTGCTGCTGGGTATTTTAAAGGCCAACTGCGCCTATCTCCCGATAGATCCTGACCTTCCCGAAGAACGTATTCAGTTCATGCTGAATAATGCCGGGGTTAGCAGAATATTACTTAATAATGCACAACTACTTGCAAAATATAAGCTGGATGATTACCAATGCACCGTAATAACCAATGCCGCTGCTGATCTTTCAAATTATCCGGATAATGATCCGGCATTGGAGAAAAATAACAGCCAGCTGGCCTGTATTTATTACACATCCGGTTCTACGGGCAAACCTAAGGGAGTAATGCTTAATCATGCGGGCCTGGTAAACAGGGTCGAATGGTTCTGGAAAAATTTTAAATGTACCCGTGAAGATATCTACCTGTTTAAAACGGCTTATACATTTGATGTGTCTATGAGTGAAATGTTCATGCCCATTTGTTTTGGCTGTATCATGATGATCACAGATGATCATTCACTTGTTAATCCCCGGTTGCTTACCATGGCGGTGGAAAAATATGGTATAACCATTTTGCATTTCAGTCCAACCCTGCTGAATGCATTTCTGGAATCTGTTGACGAGGAAGATATCGCAAGAATGCACTCAGCAAGATATGTGCTTTCAAGTGGCGAAGCATTACCCAAAAACCTGGTTCAGAAATATTACCGGCATATGAGAGCACCTATTGTTAATTTATACGGACCAACAGAAGCTTCTATTGAAGTAAGCTGGCATACCTGTTCCGCTGATGATGAAGTGATTCCCATAGGTAAACCAATTGTCAATGTGGGGCTTCATATACTGGATGAAAACAATGCCCAGGTAGCTCCCGGCATTATAGGTGAGATATGCATTTCAGGTATCGCACTGGCCAGGGGATATCTGAATAATGAAATGATGACAAATGAACGCTTCGTTGGCGCGGCAATCAACAAAGAAAAAATAATTGTTTACAGAACCGGCGACAGGGGCAAATGGAATTATAAGGGCGATGTGGAATATCTGGGACGGAACGATAACCAGGTAAGTATCGGCGGTTACAGAATTGAACTTGGCGAAATTGAACAGAACCTGGTCGAGCATCCATCTGTAGGAAATGTATGCGTACTTAGTACAACCGGTAAAGATGATACCAGCAGCCTTTCAGCCTATATTCTTCTGAAACCGGCAGTAAGTGAAATACCTGAGATAGAGCCCGTTGCTGCAAGTAAAGAAGAATCAGTGCTTATTAATAATTTTAATACACAGTTCATCTGCTATGAAACCACTTTATTGCTTAACCAGTTATTTGAAAATGTTGTTGAAAAATTTTCCGGAAATACGGCTGTAGAATTTGAATCCTGCAAGTTAAGTTATCATGAATTAAATATACAGGCCAATAGGCTTGCACACGGGTTAAGGCAACGTTACGATATTGCTCCTGAAGACAGGATAGTCATCATGGCACCGCGTTCAGAAAAAATTATTATTGCCTTACTGGCTGTACTTAAGGCAGGTGCAGCGTATGTTCCGCTTGATCTGGATTATCCGGTTGAAAGGATCAACGGTATCATTAAAGATTGCGGATCAAAGATTGTTATCACCAACCGGTATGGTGCTGCCGGCATAGAGGATGAAAACATTTCTGTGATTGATATCGATGAACTGGATATCACGTTTGGCACAGAGATGGCAACAAATCCAGGGTGCATAAATATTCCTTCGCACGCAGCGTACCTCATCTATACTTCCGGCACAACAGGAAAACCCAAAGGGGTTATTGTGGAACACAGGAATATCTGCAGCATAGCCGCAGCCTGGATAAAAGAATACCGGTTAACTCAATTTTTACCCCGCACTTT
>NZ_DATHKG010000075.1:0-26725 GCF_035489435.1 Flavitalea sp. | reverse complement strand
CACAAAATTCAGCCGGTTAATATAATTTATCAGGATTCCTAATCTTATACAATCATCAAAGTGAATGATACGATGGATAATGAGAATATCAGCCTAAGAAAAACTACAATGAAAAGTCAATCTCCCATCCTTTTTTACCTGTTGGCAATGATATTATTCATATCAACATCCCATCATTTAAACGCCCAGCTGAGCTTAAGCGGCCAGCTTCGCGCACGTGGAGAATACCGTAGCGGACAAGGGTCACCAATACCTGAAAATGCGGATCCGGCAATCTTTATTTCCCAACGCACCCGTTTGAATCTGGAGTTTAATACTTACCGGCTCAAATTTGGATTGGCTTTGCAGGATGTCAGGGTTTGGGGACAGGACTTGTCAACAATTAACCGGACCACAACGCAAAATAACAACGGGCTTATGTTACATGAAGCCTGGGCACAGATCAGTTTAACTGATACCACAAACAAAAAGGAGAATCTGGCCGTTAAGTTTGGTCGCCAGGAACTTATACTGGATGACCAGCGACTTGTTGGCAACCTCGACTGGCTTCAACAGGCGAGGCATCACGATGCAGTAATTATTAAATATATCCGTAACAAATGGAATGCCCAGGCAGGGGCAGCCTACAATCAAAATAAAGAAAACAGCAGTGGTACCATTTATTCCGCTGTATCTCCCGGCAACTATGCCACGAATACGAA
Source organism: Flavitalea sp. (assembly GCF_035489435.1). Taxonomy (NCBI): domain Bacteria; kingdom Pseudomonadati; phylum Bacteroidota; class Chitinophagia; order Chitinophagales; family Chitinophagaceae; genus Flavitalea; species Flavitalea sp. Next base: position 26,024 of record NZ_DATHKG010000075.1, on the reverse strand, counting down.
CGGAGGCAACATGTATAAAAGTTTTGAGTTCCTTCATGTTTCCCGCAAACTAGTTGGGGGCTCTGTCTCAGCATTGTTTTTTAGTGACCAGTTTAATAAGTATGCGCTCGATTCTGCCGGGGCCAAAATATGGACAAAAGGTTCCTGGTCAAGATTCACTACGGGATTCTATTTTACAAATGTTTTCAACAGGTTTTCTCTAACAGGAGCCGCTTATTACCAGGGGGGCCGGACACCGGATAATCAAAAATTGGCTGCTACCTTATTATCTGCCAACATGATTTATATTTTCAATAACAAATTTTCTGCGGGTCCTGGAATGGATTACACATCGGGTGGAAAATCAGGATCTGAATCCCACGCATTTGATCCCCTGTATGGTACTCCGCATAAATTCTGGGGACAGATGGATTATTTTTATGCTGCCAATACTTTTGGAAATAAAGGTTTGCAGGACTATTATTTAAAAACTACTTATTCGTTTTCTCAAAAATTAAAGCTCAACGCTGACTTGCACGAGTTTTACAGTGCCAGCGCTGTTTATGACCAAAACCAGCACAAACTGGAAAGAAATTTTGGTACGGAGCTTGACCTGGTTTTGAATTATGCAATTACCGGGATAGTTCAGCTTGAATTGGGTTATAGTTATTACCGAAGTACCAACAGTCTGACCACAGCTGAAGTAAAAAATGTAGCCAATGCAAGGACCGGCAATAACTGGGCATACCTTATGATCAACATAAAACCCGGTATGATTATAAAATGATTGTTTCAACAGCAATCAATTGATGGTAGTTTGATTGATTTTAATAAAAGATGAAGTAAACCTTAAACTATTGCAACGGTACGTGAATTGCTTAGGTTTTCTGTATATTCATTTTTTAATAAAATCAACAATCAAACAATCCATCATGAGAAGATTACCTGTTTATCTGCTGTTAGACACGTCAGGTTCTATGACCGGCGAACCGATTGAAGCCGTAAAAAATGGAGTGCAGGTAATGATCAGTTCATTACGCCAGAATCCGCAGGCGATTGAAACCGCTTATATCAGTATTATCTCCTTCGATAGTGTAGCCAAACAGATTGTTACATTAACAGATCTCGCATCTTTCCAAATGGTAGATATCAAAGCTTCCGGCACAACCTGCCTGGGCGAAGCACTTAAACTTGTATCCACCTGTATCGATACTGAAGTTGTCAAAACAACCCCGGAACAAAAAGGGGACTGGAAGCCGCTTGTCTTTATCATGACAGATGGTATTCCCACTGACGACTGGCAAAGCGGTTTGGAAGAATACAAAAAGCGCAAAGTTGCATTTACAGTTGCCTGTGCAGCCGGTACGGGCGCCGACGCCAACTTACTGAAACAAATAACAGAAAATGTTGTAACCCTCGATACTGCCGACAGCCAAAGCATCGCAAAATTTTTCACCTGGGTTACCGCTTCTATCGGTGTTACATCCACGAAAGTGGAAGACGGCGGCAAAGAGGTTACAGGCATCGGGGAGCTACCGCCGCCACCTTCTGAGCTTAATATTGTTGTCTGATTTCTCTTTGCCCCGGTGCATTAATGTTTGTTTCTAAGAAAATCAATGGGATGAGCGATGCGAAACAGCTTGTAACTACACTGCTAAAAAATAATAATATCCAGGTGCCTGCTGACAGGAAGCAGTTACTCAACCAATTTGTGCAGGACGAAGCTAATCTCAGGGCTATCTCTACCATTATAAAAAATCAGGATCAGCTCATGACAAAGTGGAAACTGGAAAACAGGATAGCTGATATCAGGCAGCAGTCCGTTAGGATTCCGAACGGCACAGTCGGAAAGCCATACGAAGCACGTTTCGATTTTGATTTGCTTAGCTGGAAAGATATTACTGAATATGAGTTTGAAGGACTTCAGAATATTGGCCTCCACTATGATTCAAAAATAAAGCTGATCACCGGCACACCTGCTGAAAGTGGCGATCACAAAATCATATTTAAATTTAAGATCTCCGGGCAGCCAGCTGAGCTGCCTTTTAACGAAAAGATTATTCCGCTTATTATTAATCCCGATCCACGAAGTTTATGGAAAACGCTTGAAAGCGATAAAGCTGATCCCTGGTGGAAGCAGGATGATGTAACGATATTTTCGCCCCTGGGCCCCCTTCAACTGTTGGTGTCTTCCAAGCGGGGAAGGTCACATGCAAATGTTGGCTCGTTCAGGGAAGATGATTTTGCATTCAGCGAACTCGAAAACGGCTGGAGCATTGTGGTTGTGGCTGATGGAGCGGGTAGCGCAAAGGCTTCCCGCAAAGGATCTTCCATTGCATGTAACGCTGTAGTTGAATATTTTAAGGAGCCGGCTGCAATTGATAACATGAAGGAATTTGATCAGCTGATTCCAGCATATAAAAATAATACAGGTGAAGAAACTGCAGCTAAGATAAACCGGTTGGTTTATAATAATCTTGGTAAGGCCGTGTTCCAGGTACACAAAAACCTGGAAGAATTCGCAGCCACAAACAACCTCGCTTTAAAGGATCTGAACTCTACGTTGATCTTTACCCTGATCAAAAAATACCAGGAAGGTTTTGCATTTTTATCTTTCGGGGTCGGGGACTGCCCTATTGCTATCATCAATAAAGATAAAACGGAAGTGATATTGATGAACTGGCTGGATGTTGGCGAATTTGGAGGCGGTACAAGATTTATCACCATGGCTGAGATTTTTAAAAGTGACAAATTTGCGAGCCGGTTTGGGTTTAAGCTTATGGATGATTTTTCATACCTGATGCTTATGTCTGATGGGATTTATGATCCAAAATTTGTGGTGGAAAATTCTCTTGCGGATATCAAAAAATGGCATCAATTGTTGGCGGATCTCGGTGGCAAAAATGAGGACGGAGTTGCCGTTGTATTGGATAAAGATAATCCGGATATCGTTGAACAATTTTCAAGATGGATGGATTTCTGGAGCCCGGGCAATCATGATGACAGAACCCTTGCAATTGTTTTTTAATTTTGACCAACAGTTGAGTCATTTCACAAAATATTTCATGTGAACTACGCAAATAACCTTAGACACTCATCCGGAACAACTACAAGAACGGCTGCCTCGGTGATCAACCCTGGCAAAGTTTACGAGTATGTTGATAATGGTGAGCCTATGCGTGGTGGAATGAAAGATGTTTATTTCGGCAAGGATCGAACATATGTCGTTGCGTTTTACAGGGACAAACAGGATTTTAATTCCAAAGAGCGCCTGAAAAAAATCGTCACTCAATACTATGATAGTTTTTTCAACCGTGAAGGCGGAGCTTATTATAAGGAACTTTATTGCTGGCCTTATGATATGGTTGAGGTTGATCAGAAAGTTGGTCTTATAGTTCCCACATATAACAAAAACTTCTTTTTTGCAAAGGGTTATGCCGGTAGCGATGGCATTAAAGGAAAAGAAAAACAAGGCTTATGGTTTGCATCGGCGAAGTTCAGACATAAACAATTTCCATTAAGACTTGATGAAAGCGAACTTGGTAACTGGCTTAGCTATTTCCAGATTAATGTGAAAATCGCCAGGGGAGTCAAACGTTTACACTCTGCCGGCCTGGCGCATTCTGATCTATCATACAAAAATGTATTAGTGGACCCGGTCAGCAGGTCTGCTACAATTATAGATATAGATGGTCTTGTTGTTCCAGGACTGTATCCCCCGGATGTTATAGGCACCGCTGATTTTATTGCACCGGAAGTATTGGCAACAAAACATCTTGATATTCGAGACCCGAATCGAAAACATGCAAACCGCACAACAGATCTGCATGCACTGGCGGTAATGATCTATATGTACCTGCTATATCGCCATCCTCTGAAGGGAGGCAAGGTGCATTCGCTTGAAGCCGAACAGGATGATCTCCTGTCAATGGGTGAAAAAGCAGTTTTTATTGAAAATCCCGCCGATACATCCAACCGGCCCAAACCTGACCAGGTCTCTAAATGGTCACTGCCCTGGGCTGATGTAAATAAACTTCCCTACACCATTACCGGGCCTTATCTCACATCACTTTTTAACCAGGCTTTTGTTACTGGCCTGCATAATCCTAATTTACGGCCGAATGCCGATACCTGGGAACATGCCTTGTTAAAAACGACTGATCTTATGCAACCATGCAGCAATAAAAGCTGTGACCAGGAATGGTTTGTTTTTGATAACAGCGCTTCACCCAGGTGCCCGTTTTGCGGAACACCGGTAAAAGGTACCTTACCGGTACTGGACCTTTATTATCAATTCAAGCCAAACATATGGAAACCGGAAAATCACAGGTTGATGGTTTATAATAATCAGTATCTTTTTCAATGGCATATAAACAGGAACATAACCAGGAGTGAAAAATTAACAGCCGAACAAAAAGTACCGGTCGGCTATTTTACTTTTCATAATGATAAATGGGTTTTCGTAAATCAAAAACTATCATCATTGAAAGATCTGACAGAAGATAAGGAAATACCAATCGGAACCATGGTGGATATTACAGATGGGAAGAAGTTATTATTATCAAACGAAGACGGGGGCAGAGTAGTGATCGTAACCATGGCCAATAAACCTTTATAATTTGCAAACAACTCAAAAACAATAATCATGAAACTGAAACCAGCAGGTGTCATAGTGGTCGTTTTGATAATAGCCGTCCTGGCTTATTTGGCTTTCAGACCAAAAACTTCCGAACCGGGTAATGGCGAAAGCACAGAGTATACAACCACTCAACCAGAACGTGATAAACCGGCAACAGCTGATAGCACCAAATCGGTCCCGGCTGAAACCAAATCGACAGAAAGGGAATTTAACTATGTTCCTGAGAAACCAGTAAACGGAACTTTGAAAGGCGTTGTGGAAGTGGGCGCAACAGGATTTAATTCCTTCGTCATAAATATGGACGATCAAAAACGTTGGGAGATTGTTTCCAAAGACTTTGGAGAGTCACTCACCTATGAAGGACTGGCGACTACTGAGGACATCCGCACAGGACTCAGGAAATACCTATCAAAGATGTTTGATAAAGGTGTTTCAAAAAACAATATGCATTTTGTAATTTCTTCAGGCGCCCAGAAAGAACCAAAGACAAAAACTATCAGCGATGAATTGAAGAAGACAGGTTATGTTGTAAATAATGTTACTCCACAGCAGGAAGCCATTTTTGCCTTCAGGGCAACCGTACCTCCCCCGTTTGCAGATAATTCTTTCATGGTAGATATTGGCTCTGGTAATACAAAGGTTTCTTGGGAGGAAAATGGCCGTTTAACACCACTTGAACTTTCCGGGGCAAAATATTTTGAAAAAGGCATAACTGATGAAACCGTTTATAACGATGTAAAAAGCAAGGTTAGCAGAATACCGGAAAACAAGCGCAATGTTGGATTCATCATCGGTGGAGTACCTTTTATGATGGCTAAACAACATCGCAAAGGAGAAGAGAGATATACTGTTCTTAAAGCGCCGGAAGAATATAAACCTACCGATAAAAGAATGGCTTCCGGTCTGAACATCTATAAGGGTATCGTTGAGACTACCAAAACTGATACTTTTGTGTTTGACTGGGATGCAAATTTTACCATTGGATTTTTGCTGAGTCTGAATAAATAAATAGTTATGAGTTTCCTTAAGCAGTTACTGACGCCGTTCGTTGATTTCAGTGATGATGAAAAGAAAAAAGCGGCTGCTAATAAACCAACCGGCAATCAACAAGCCGACAATAAACAAGCTGGCAATCAACAATCGGGACCCGGCCAACAACAGGCACCGACCCAAAAACAAACAGTTAATCAAACTACTCAGGCTGGCCAATCTATTCCCGGAAACGCTGGTAGCCAGCCACCCGATGTACCAGCTGTTCATCCCTTGGTTACAGGCTATACAGCACCGACACAGGCGCTTAAGCAAGTTCCTGTGTACGCCCAGGATGGAACCATTACGGGACCAATGCCTGAGCACGAACAATACTTTGAAAAACTAATTGCAGACGCAAACGCAAAGAATCCATTGTTCCAGGGTACGGATTACAAAGAGTTCATCGATAGTAAAATTGATATTGATGATATTGCTGATGAGGCAATAAGATATAAAACCGCATTTAATATTTTAAAAAGCAGTGGTTTAACAAAAGATAAGCTATTGAGTACCGGCCAGGAATACCTGGACTTAATTGGCCGCGATCTCAATGCGTTTCAAGGTGCTCATTCTCAGCAATACCAGAAAGAAGTGAAGCAAAAGGAACAACTCATAGATAAGAAAGTGCAGGAACTCCAGGCGCTTACTATAAAGCTCAACGAACTTAAAAAGGAAATTAACCAGGTAACTTCAGAGATTAATCTAACAAAGGAAAAACTAAACACCACAAAAAACTCCTTTTTGCTGGCAGGAGAAAACAAACAAAAGGAGATTCAGACAGAACTGGAAAAGATTGCATATTATTTTTAATAGTCGGCCAGGGAAGCTGCGCACCGGCAAAAAAAAATCCCCGATAAGAATAAAGGGGATTAAACCAAAACTAACTGCTTATGAGAAAACTTTTCTGTTGAAGATTTCCGATCGTCACTTGCGACTTAGCGGTACTTCTGATATATTGATGGTATTTCTACCTTTTTTTCTTTTATCCTATTGCAAGATCTCCCAGATTTACTCCCCTATTTTCCTGCTTATTTTTCTATTCTCCTGATCTCCGGTTACCTCTGCAATTGTGATGACTTAATTCCCGATCTATGTTAACCGCAATGTTGATGATGTAAAGAAACACCAGGAATCAATGATTAGCAAGAACAAATGGATAGTTTGCATAAAATGATGCGGGAGTTGCAGGATTCAGCCTATGAATTGCAATCTGCCTTTTTTGTAACCTCTCCCCTCTTTTTATCTTTCCCATCTTTCCCTTTCTTTATATTCATGTCCTTACCCGCTGTTTCCAGACGTACTTTCTCCTTTTTTTCTACATGCATTATCCCTTTCATTTTCTTAAGATATTTTCTGTTCTTTTTCTTCAAGTACTTTATCCTCTTTCTCTTCATATCCCTACTTTCTTCCCTCTTTATTTCGATTAAATCTTTCCTCCTTCTAATCATATCAAATCATTGTTATCACGCTGATATAAGATCACCCGGCCGTTTTATTGACAATGGACCAATGAGGCAATTTTTTGAACTCCAAAGCAAACTCATATTTGTCCAGGCCTTCTAATTTTAACCATCCTTACACAACCTTATCTAATCATTTAAACATCTCTCATGAAAAAGATCATCAAAACCGGATTATTATTAGTCTGTGTACTTCTTGTTTTTTCCGCTTGCAAAAAGCGCGAACCATTTCCACGTCCTGCTGAAGAGTATAATTCTATCGTAGCAACGGAATGGATGAAACTCCAGATGCGGCTTACTATGAGTACGCCGGGTTTTAATTCCGTTGTTGGCGCCAGGTTATTTGGTTACTCGGGATTAACACTTTATGAGTCGTTAGTTCCAGGACTTCCCCAGGGGAAATCGCTGGCCGAACAATTAAATGGTGGCAATGCTTTGAAGATCCTGTTGCCACAGTCAAACAAGCATAATTTTTATGCACCGGCCTCGGTAAATGCAGCGATGGCAGCAATTACAAGATCTTTATTTGGCAATACTTCTGCTGCAAATCTCAAAACGATTGATTCACTGGAAGCCAGCTTCAAATCAGGATTCATTCCAAAGGCAAGTAACACAAGCCTGGAAGAATCAGCCGGATTCGGTAAAAAACTGGGAGCTGCTGTTTTCGACTGGTCAAAAACCGACGGCGGTCATGAAGGTTATCTTCATGTCACGTCGCCATCATACATTCCACCAACTGGTCCCGGAAAGTGGATCACAACACCTCCGGCTTTTAGTGCGCCTATTCATCCAGGTTGGGGTTCAAACCGCTCATTTATACCCGGAGTTCCAGGGATAGCACTTGCACCTGCACCAATGGAATATTCAGAGAACCCAAATTCTACTTATTATAAGCAAGCCCTGGAACTATATAACATCTCACTTACTTTAAGTAGTGAGGATTCTACAATAGTCCGGTTTTGGGGTGATCTGCCGGTTAACTATAATGTACCTGCCCATGCAACGGGCATTCTGACACAGTTAATTGTTTTGAAGAAGTTCAACCTGAATGAGGCAGCACTTGCTTATGTACAACATGGTTTTGCGTTGAGTGATGCTGTACTAACAGTGTTCAAGGCAAAATATACTTACAACACCATAAGACCGGTATCTTATATAAGGTCTGTGTTAAATCATCCTCAATGGAACACCGTGATCCCAACTCCGCCGCATCCTGAATATCCAGCGGCACATGCATTAGTCTCCGCAGCATCAGCCATCGTGATGGAAAATTTATTTGGCAAATATCTAACCTTTACGGATCACACCTATGATAACTTGTATGGACCAAGAACATTTAAATCTTTTGATGAATATTCAAAAGAAGCCGGTCATTCGAGAGTCTTAGGTGGCATTCACTATCCATCTTCCGTTATGCTTGGACAGGAACTCGGTAAAAAAGTTGGAGATGCAGTTATAGTTTTGAATTATAACAAAAATTCAAATCATCATAAATCCTTTGATTGATTTTCAGAAATACTTTATCATAATTTTTTTGATTGAACTATCAACGGATCGTTATTGAATCCACTATATAAATTTTGATAAAACAGCAGAGTAGATCCGTTGGATTGCAAGCGATCTGCCCGGAATAGTTTCATGGGCGATAGATGCAAAAGAACGGTTGGAACCCCGGTCATTAGCTAAATTTTGACCGGGCTCTGCCGTTTTATGCAGAAGCACCCGGAACGGCGCTATTCATAACATGGGGTTGTTATTCCAGACTCTTATGAGGGCAATAAGGTGATATTTGTATGTTAAGAATGTCATTAAGTTTTAAAACATAATTGACGATGATGGGAATCCATGTAGCAACAAAACTTTCGGAGAACTATGACTCCCGGATTCGCGATAAAATATCGTGATGCCATTTACATCCACCGACCTATTGTAAATTTGCTTACTCATATTAGCTTGTTTTTATAAAACCAGGCTCAAATAGTTATTTATGGGTTCCCTGGTAGCCTTTTATATATTCAGCTACTTCAACCATTGGTGCTATCAATATTTCATTTTCATGTTGTTTAAGAAAATAAACCAGTTCACGATGCGCTTCCTCCGAAACATTGATTGCATGTTCTCCCCCTACTCCATGGAACAGAAAAACAAGTAACCCACCCTCTGTCATTATTTGCTTAACAAGATTGATAAGTTGTGTACCTGATTGATTCATTATTGAAGTACAACTTATATCAGACAGATCGATTTGCATGATGTTTACAGGTCTTGGTTTTGTACCTCTTGCTGCAACAAAATCTTTTATGTCAAGATATGCGGAGTCGTGTATCCTGGTATCACCACATGGATATGCAAAAGTTCTTTTTGTTTTTCCATCGATTGCATTAAGCAGGATATTGTTCATTTTTATTTCTTCGCTCATGCGCTGGATAGAATAGTTTTCCATCTTCCTTTCGCCCTTAACCCATTCCCTGCCCTGACCATCGCCAAGGCATGGATGAAACAAAGTATGATTCCCTAATTCATGGCCCCGGCCCGCAGCTTTTCTCCAATCCGAAATGCGGTCACGACAACCTGGAAAATAACCACTCAGATAAAATGTGCCTCTGAACTTTAATGAATCAAGCAACGGCACTACTTTATCTAGGTGAACATTCAAGGCATCATCGTAAGTAAGTACTATTGCCGATTTTTTACCTTTCCAGGCACTCGCCGCCTTCTGAGCAAACAACCCGGTTCCGAACAATATAACCAGGTAGAACAGAAATAGTCTTTTTTTCATTCCGGTATATGTAATGTTTTATCAATCGCCTGCTGCAGGTCTGTAAAACTTTTAAATTCCAGGTCATTTTGTGAAACAACCAGATGATTAATTGCGCCTGCCTTTGTAATCCTTATGGAAGGTTTACTCAAAACATCAGCAGGCGAATCATTATGGGTTAACAGTTCAAAAAAAACAGTCGGACCATTGTGACTTAGATTTTCGGCGATGTAAAGCGGAAAACCCTCCGGAGATTTTTTATCCTGCATAACCAATCCAAACCTGGAAATAACGGCATCTGGGATCATAAAAATTATTGAAGCGTAACGACAATTCTTGTCTATGTAACAAAAAAACCCGCGGAAAGCGGGAATGTAAAACTGGAATTTCGAATTATTTTATTCAGGCATCTGTTCAGGCATCTTTGAGTAACTTCATGAATAATGCCGCCTGTTGTTTTGATTTTATAACATGATGTAAAGATGATTGTACAGGCACTTTTATTTGCGACTCTTTACCCTGCGATTTTGCCTGCCTGGTAAGATTTTCTATTTTCTTTGAAATTGTCTCTTTCATCAGGTGGTAATATACTCAGATTTCTTCAAAATTATGCTATTATTTTGTTATGATTGGAGATTGAAAATGAAATAATTAAACATAGAATCCTGTGACACCTTATCTTCCCTGGAAATCCTAAAAGGATATGGCATAATTTCCTCAAAATCAAAGGGATTATCGTATTGCGTTTTTCCAAATCTCGAAATTCTCACGAAATATTTGATCCCAAACATCCTAAAATGCTGATCAAGATACTTGAAGTTTCGCTGGATTGCGCGATAGTAAAAATAGGCCCTGGCATTATCCGAGCCGTCTATACCAAGATAATGATTGGGGTTAGATTTCAGATAAGTTAAAGCAGTAAATAAAATCGTTGAGAATACCTTCGAATAATCCCTGTGACTTATTTCTGCCTTATCATCGATCTTTCCTTTTTTATTAAGTGGTCCGAAAGCCAGGTTGTATACATCCGGTAATAATTCATGAGATTGATTACTGATTTTGACAACTAACGGCACCGCCTGTCCGTTTTGAAGGATTGTTTGAAAACAAGCATATTTGAGATCCGTTGAGATCTGATCTATTTCAAATAATACGTCGAAATCTATTTTAACAGGAGCGGCCATTGGGATCCCTTTTTTGATTTGCAAAGAAAGCTTTTTGTTTGAAATACTAACACTTTTTCCATAAGGCATCGGTAGAATTGATTAAGACTGGAAAATTAGTTGCGATAAGAAAATTAGTTGTGATAGGAGAATAGCTTGCGATCGTTGAGTGCCTCGCTGTTCAATTTATCCGTAAATTCCCATCCGGAAATTGACTTATAAAAAAACAGCAATCAAAAAAGGCCCATATGATATTTCGTAAACATTTGTTTTATACTTCCCTCCTTTTGCTACTGTGTTCAGGCTTGTCTGCTAAAGTTTATAAAGTTGCTTCCGCCGCCGAGTTTACAGCAGCAGCAGGAAAGGTTGTTCCGGGTGATGAGATAATCATTGTAAACGGCCAATATGCTCCCTGGCAACTGGTGATAAATACAAAAGGTGAAAAAGGAAAACCGATACTGATTCATGCCGAAACTCCTGGTAAAGTGATATTCTCCGGAGATGTAAACAAACCGGTATTTCTGCTCACCGGATCTTACACTGAAATAGCAGGAATCAATTTTAGTAATTGCAGTCAGATAAAAAACCAGGATGGCAATGGTGTTTTGATTGAATTAAAAACAACATTCAATTGCAGGGTAACAGGTTGTTCATTTATCAAAAACAGTACAAAGGTCCAGTTTACTCCTATGCTTGTTGTGTCGGGAAAGGGAGAGATGAACAGGGTTGATCATTGCAACTTTATGGCCAATACAGATAACCAGGAACTGCAGGTGAGGATCACCAAAGAGGAAGTGCCCCTGCACACACTGATAGATCACAATGAATTTATGGATAAAAATAAAGTAAGCTGGTCAAATGGAAACGGCGGAGAATGTATACAGATCGGACAGGACCCGGTATTGCTTGGCACCCAGTACTCATATGCAACTATACGAGACAATACGTTTAAAGCCTGTAATGGCGAGCCGGAAGTGATCAGCAACAAGAGCTCCGGGAACAGCTATATTAATAACAATTTCGAAAACTGCCAGGGTGAGTTGGTAATGCGTGGCGGACACGATTGTAAGATAGACAGCAATACCATCAGGTCTGGAAGCGGTGGTATCAGAATCAATGGCACAAAACATATAGTGACCAACAATACCCTAACCGGGTTACCAACGGGAATAAGACTTATGTATGGCATGTCAAGGGGTAAGACCGATATTGGTTTTTATGTAGCCGCCAGTGACTGCATTATAAAAAACAACCGTATCAGTGATTGCACAACAGGAATACTCATAGGAGACAGTAAAAACGCAGACTGGACCGGTAAATTTGATGTAAAGAAATATCCATCCCGTACCATGCAGGACATTGCACCTTTTAATAACAACATTGCTGGCAATAATATAACGAAAACAAAAACTCCCATTCTGAACAATGAATAGAGTTATGAGTGATGAGGGATGAGTTATGAGTGAGTTTTGAATGATCGAGTTATTAGATATGTGTATATTTCTTAACTCTTAATTTCATCACTTTTCATAATTCATAACTCATAACTCATAATTTTCTTTTCTTATCTTGCTGTCTCATCTTCCTAAAGAAAAATCTAAAATGAAACACCTGGTCCCGGCCCTGATATTGCTTCTTAATACTCCCCTCTTAGTTTTTTCACAACAAGGTCCCGGCGGCGTTGGTGCTACCGATGGAACAAGCACCCTTAAATATTGGGTCGATGCAAACCGGGGCTTCACTTCAACACCAACTATTAGCTGGGCTGATCAATCTGGAAAGGGTGTTACGAATACAGCTGGTGGGATTCCTATCCTGACACCAGCCTTCCTCAACGGGCAAAACTTTGTAACGTTTAACAGGAATGATGGGGCAGATATATTTACGACTAACATGAGCCTCAATGCCGGTACTTTTCCGCAGGTAGATGTGTTCACTGTTTATTATACTGATGGTTCCGCATCGACCGGCGGGATCTGGGGGGAAGATGACGGTGGGTGGGACCGGTTTATTTTAAACGACCCTGGTGTAGGTTGCGCAAATGGAATTTCTATCGGGGGCGGATGTACGCCGGTTCCAGGTGCATTTCCGGCTAATTTGCCTGTGATCAGTAGCGTTTTCATCAATCAACCGGGAACTAATCTTAGCAGCGTTCAAATTAATGGTGCAACCGCCCTGATTTATACTGCCCTTCACGCAGGGGGTTCCAGGAATTTCGGTTTGGGATCTATTGATGCTGTCGGAGGTTTCGGATTGAATGGAAAGATTGCGGAGGTGATCGTTTTCGGATCCAACCGCAATGCCGCAGAAAGAATTATCGTCAATAATTACCTGTCTGCCAAATACAATATTGTATTATCTGCAAACGATATTTATAAACAGGATGATGCGGTTAATGACAATTTTGATTTCAATGTTGCCGGGATAGGACGAATAGACGCTAGCAACTTCAGTAATTCAGCGAGGGGCACCGGGATCCTGGCAATTTCAAATCCTGCAGGTCTTGACGACAATGAGTTTTTACTTTGGGGGAATGATAATGGATCAAGCCTGGCTACCAATACAACCGATATACCCATAGGTGTACAGGCAAGGTTCAACAAGGTTTGGAGAGTAAGTGAAAAAAACATGGCCAATGTCACAGTAGACGTAGGTGCTATCGATATGCGCTGGGACCTGGGTAATTTTTCTCCCGTGGTTGCTTCAGATCTCAGGCTTCTTGTTGATACCGACAATGATAACAGTTTTGCAGATGAAACACCGATAGCAGGCGCTACCCTTATAAGTGCAGGAATATATCAATTTGCTGCTGTTACAGCTATAGAAGACTCAAGGAGATTTACAATAGGGACAGCCAATTCTTTACAAACTGCTTTGCCTGTAAATCTGGCTGCTTTCAGGGCTACAACAGTAAACAATGAATCCGTTCTACTGACCTGGCAAACAGCTACAGAGATAAATAACGATCGTTTTGATGTAGAACGTTCAAGGGATAATAACTGGGAACTGGTGGCTAAAGTAAAGGGCGTAACAAACTCAAACCAGGTCATTAATTATACAACAACTGATCCAAACCCATACCCCGGCATTTCATATTATAGGTTAAAGCAGGTGGACATCGATGGTAGTTTCAAATACTCTGCCATTGAAAAAATTAACATTGATGAAACGCCACCCGCGTTCCAGGTTTATCCCAACCCTGCCGATCAACACTTGTTTATCAGGGGAAAGATCACCAGCGCGAAAGAGTTGCAGGTATACGATCAATCCGGTAAAAACTTATCTCACCTGATTGGCAAATCAGTTTATAGCCGCTCCCAGGGCTTGCGTATAGATGTATCACGACTACCAACCGGCCTGTATTTTATCAAAAGCGGGCAAGGCAGTTCGAGATTCGTAAAAAAATGAGTAAAGAGAGTTATGAATTATGAGTTATGAATTATGAAAAAAGTTATGAAAGTACGGGTTATGAGATATGAGTATATTAAGATTTTACCTGATAATTCATAACTGAAAATTTCATACCTGGTTTCATAATGCATAACTCATAATTCATAATTCTCTTAATTAGTCAATCGCAACTTTCAGCTGCACATACTTATCAATGCTTTTAAGGTTGTGTCCCTTTTGTTTCATACTGGCAATAAACTTTGGGGTTGTACCTGTGGCTTGTGCGCTGATGACATCATTGACCGAGACATCGGAGAAACCCAAAGCCTGGTATTCTTTGATAATGGCCGGAGTAATGTTCTGCGCCTTCATTGAGATAACTTTACTGGAGGAAAGCTGACTGAAGCCCGCGTCTTTAAATCCCTTTACATATTGAGGAGTAATGCCGAGAGCCTTCATAGCGATAAGGTCAGAAGCGGAAATATTAGAAAGCCCAACGCCGTTAAAGCTCTTTGCAAATTCAGGAGTAATGTTCTGTGCCTTCATGGCAATCACATTTGAAGCACTGATGTCAGGATACCCATTTGACTTAAGATTCTTTATATAGTCAGCTGTTATACCCTGGGCTTTCATTGCGATGATATTGTTCTTAGAAATATCAGGATAACCGGCTTCTTTGATCGAGCGCACAAATGCTGCGTCTATATTCAAAGCCTTATAGCTTATAATATAGTTTGCGTCATTGTCACTGTCATCGCCGCTTTCATCGTTATCATTATTATCGGATTCGTTTTGATCGTCCATTTCCTTACTTCCTTTTTCACCCTTCTCCCCTTTATCGCCCTTTTCCCCTTTTTCACCTTTCGCACCTTTGTTATTGTTATTTTTATTGGCATTTGCAGATGAAGCACTATTTTGACTGCTGTTAGATTTGCTGTCTGATTTACTGGCCGAACGCACGTCAGCAATATATTTTCCATCAATGCCCTGGGCTTTAAAGCTAATCATCTTACTGGCTGATACATTGGTATAACCTGCCTTACGGATATCCTGTATATAGTCTCCGGTTATATTCAAGGCTTTGAAGGGAATAAGATCCTGGATACTGATATCCGGGTAACCATTACTTTTTATTGACTGGATATAAGCTGCATCGATTTTCATAGCAGCCAGTGGAATAAGTTCATTTTTTTCCAGGTCCTTGTAACCCGCTGCCTTCAACATCCCTACATATGCCTTGTTTACATCTACCAGGAAATAAACCATGAGGTCTTCTTCATCTGTATCTTTGACTCCTTCCTTCGCAAGAAAGGATCCGAAATCTTTGTCGCCTGTAAATTTATAGCGACCCATACCCTGATCACCTTCAAACTTGCCATTCAATACCATTGTACCGGCATCGCGGGTAATATTAAAAGTTTTAGCAGTAGCGATATCTTTAAATGCGCTTAAAGGAAAAGTGTTGCTGTTAAATGAATTATGATTGTCATCATCGTTTTTAAACTGTACGGATATTTTATCCCCTTTTACAGTTGCAAACCACGCACCCTCGGTATCCATGCTTCCACGGTAATTATTAGCTTCACTGCTATTTTTTGTTTTGTTTTTTGAGATATCTTTTGTCTGACCATAAACAACTGGTTTGTTTAATATGCTCACAAAAAGCAAAACAAGGGGTAAAAGGAAAAAATATTTCCAGGTCGTATTTATATTTGAGCGTTTTGCATTCATCATGACTAATCTTTTTTTAAGTAGTGATTGATTGTAATTCGTTGTAACACTTAAAGGAAAATGCGGAGCGGACACTTTTAAAAGGCTAACCTGGTAGGAAGATTTTTCGACGCCTTTTTCATCAAGCAATTTATTATCGGTTAAGAACTCAAGATTGCATTCCAGCTCTTTCCGGTACAACCATGCAAAAGGATTGAACCATTGAAAAATCAGCACAATCTCTGCAATGATAATATCGAGACTATGACCCTGGCCAATATGTATCTTTTCGTGTAGTAAAATCTGGTTATAAGTATCCCAGTCGTATTTTTCGGGATTGATGAAAATATTATTACCAAAAGAACAAGGCGCGCTGTCACCGGCTAATTCAACTATCCGGAAATGTCCATCTTTTATACTTGGGCGTGAGTAAGCGCGGTAAAGCAGGGTAGAAATCTGAATAAAAAAATTGATTGCGAAAGCCGCAACGCCAAACCAGTAAAGATAAAACAGCCATTGTGTAAACTGTGCAGGATCAAAGCCTGCAGCGTTTGATCCGCCATCAGTACTACCGGCAGCATTGCCGTCAACATTATCAGTTGCCGGTACATGAGCAGATTTTGGATCCGGCGTAGTGGCCTGATTATCCTCCACCAGACCGGGTAAAAACTCCTGGTTGCTTAATGCCGCAACCTCAGCCTTGCGAAAACTCCATTGCTGTGGAATGGGTATCAAAGGCAAACCAAATGAAAGCAGCAGGCAGAGCAAAAGGATCATCCGGTTCAACCGGAAGAAGGTTTCCCTTTGCAGCAGGATCTTATAAAATGCCAGGCAACCGGCTAATATGATACCCACATGCAATATATAAGGTGTCATTTCTTTTTTGATTTAATGATTTCAAGTATTTCGGCCATCTCCTTTTCGCTGAGGTTCTGCTCCTTTGCAAAAAACGCCAGCATGCGTGGATATGAGTTATCAAAATATTGACTTACTATATCTTTCATTGCGTATTTCTGGTAGTCTTCGCGGGAGATGATGGGAAAATAGCAATACACATTTCCCACTGATTCATGGTCCAGGAAGCCTTTATCCTCCAGGATCTTGACCATGGTAGCAACACTATTATAATGCGGCTTTGGTTCAGGCAAATGTGGTATGATATCCCGGATAAATGCTTTTTGCAGGTCCCAATAAACCTGCATAATCTGTTCTTCTCTTTTGGCCAGTTTTTGCATGCAAGATTGTTTCATGCAATATAACTACTAATCTATTAGTAGGCAAACTAATTTATTAGTATTAGGTAAATTTATAGCAAATTATTTGCCTCAGGCTGATAAACGGTGACTTATACAACCGATTACAAGCCTATTCTGTTCTCAGGTTTTTCACGGGGTTACTCATCGCCGTTTTAAAACATTGAGCAGTTATAAAAACAAAGGTTGCCAGCGAAACGACGCCGGCTACCGTGAAATAAGGAATAAAATCCTGTTGAACCCTATAGCTATAATTCTGTAGCCAGTTATCTGTGGTGATAAAAGCCAGTGGCCAGGCAATCAGATTTGCAATAATGATTAACAGCGCATAGTCCTTTATAAAAAGCATTATGATATTTTTCACTTCTGCCCCCAGCACTTTTCTAACGGCTATTTCTTTTGTTCTCCTTGCAAGTGTGAATGCTACGATTCCGAACACTCCCATAAACACGATAAAAAGGTTGAGCACTGTTGCCAGTTGTGCTGCTTTTTTTAATTTTAATTCGGATTCATAGAGAGACCTGAATTTTTCATCCATAAAAGTGTATTCGAATGGTGAGCCAGGTGAAAACTCCTGCCACTTCAACTTTACATCGTTGATTGCTTTGCTTATATCCGTTGCATTCAACTTTAGTGTGATGTAACGATAAGAACGGGTCAGTCTCGATGGAATAAATGCAAGCGGACCTATCTTTTTCTGGAAAGAAGAGAAATTAAAATCCTTTACAATACCTCTTACCTTAAATGTAAATCCTCCCGGCATTGTGACGGTCGAACCTACCGGGGATTCTAAATTCAATGCTTTTACAGCTGCATCATTCAACACAATTTCTGATTCGTTAGCAGTGCCGGTTTTGTTCTGAAGGAAACTTCCCTCCTGGATTTTCAGTCCAAATGTTGAGGCATAATATTGGTCTGCTCCTATAGTCGGAACAACGACCGGTTTTTGACCAGTTTCTCCTGCAGGAAGAATATCGGTTGAAACCGGTGGTAATCGATCAGGCACTTCAAATGATATGGATGCTGCTTTCACAACCGGAAGTTGAGCCAGCCCATCGCGGATAGATTCCATTTTTAAAACGCCCACTGAATCCCATTGTTTGGGGAATGCAGTCACAATTAACAGTTGCTCCTTATCGTATCCCAGGTCTTTATTAAAAATATAGGATACCTGTTTTGAAACATTCAGCGCACTGATAAATATGAATATCGCGAGCGTAAATTGTACAATGAGTAGTGTTTTTCTCAATATCAATCCTCCACGGCTGGTATCGATTTTTCCATGCACGGAATGAATGATCTTCGAAGCACTAAGTATTATAGCCGGATACAAACCGGCGATTATTCCAAGACCTGTAACAAATAACAGGAGCCAGCCGAAATTGACGATCCCGAATTGTGAAACCGGGTCAAGATCTGCTGTCAGTAACTGGTTGAAAAGAGGGCGTACAACTTCATATAATCCGAGTGAGATCATTGCTGCAACAAAAGAAAGCAATAACGATTCTACCAGGTATTGTATCACCAGTTGTTTTCTTTTGCCTCCAAACACTTTCCTCAAACCGATTTCCTTAAGCCTGTATGTTGAAGTACCTATACTTATATTTACGAAATTGATGATGGCCATCAACAGGATAAAAATTGCCACCAATGAAAGCGTGCTGATCATTTGTTCTACTGCACCGTTATTGTCTTTACGGTAAAAATCTGCAAGGCCTGTCAACTCTACATTCAGCAGTCCGTTTATATTATCGGGCAGATGGCGTGACAAAAGTATCCTGATGGGTTCAGCTAACTGGGCGGGTTTGACACCGGGCTTAAGTTCGAGCATACCAATTATGAAGATATTACTCCAGTCCTGGATATAGGCCTTATCGCCGAAAAACTTATTCCCTTCAAAAGGCACAAACACATCATAACCTTCCTTGTCAATTATCTGGTTAACGGTATTGTAAGACATGTTAGCAAGTACCGCAGAAACAAGATAATCCTGTTTACCTGAGGTGGTAGTTGTAACTGTTATGGTTTTATTGACAGCATCGGAGTTTCCGAATAGTTTGTTTGCCAGTCGCTCAGTGATTACAGCTGAACTGTTATTCTTAAACGCCTGTTTCGGATCACCATGAATTAATTTGAAACCATACATGGAAACCAGGCTGGTATCGCAGATCGAGATATTCTGTTTGAAATGTTTATCACCGGCAGAAACAACGTTGGTAACGGGATTGAAACGATAATAATTGTCAACCAGGGCCGGAAATTCATCCTTCAATGCTTTAGCAAGCGGTGCTACAGTTGTAATGGGAAGACCCATATCTTTTACTTTCCAGCTACTTTTTATGAGATATTGATTTTCTGCATTCTTCAGGGAAAGGTTAACCTGTTTTTCCTGCATGATATAATTCCAGATCAGCATGGAAAAAGTAATACCTATACCGAGGCAAAGAACGTTGATCAGGGAAAACAGCTTGTGCCTGGATAGATGACGTATTGCAATGATGAAATAGTTTTTGAGCATGGGTCGCAAATTGGGTTTTCTTTAATTTTTGTCAGTTATGATTCAGGCCACTTAAGCAATGATCATCAGCTATATTTCAGGTAACTTAGGCACTGACCATCAATGCATACGGTCATTTTTAAAGGATTGTGCAGCTAACCGGATGCCATATTGGTAAAACCTTCTGTTTCATTAAAAAGGCATTTAATAGCAAAGTTCCACTGTCCGCTTTTGTTACACTTTTTGTCCGCTTTTCTCTACTAAAAAAGATAGGGCAGCGGTAATCTTAAGTCTTAATGGTAGTTTGAACATTAAAAACAATATAGAGAAATGGCGCGTTTTACCCCTTTAATTGTCGCGATAGCGGAGGCTGGCAGGTTTATTGTTTCAGTAGATTTACAAATCATTTAAACCAGATGCTCCAGCGCCGAAAAATGATAGCTCAATGCTAAATAATATTACTCACTTCTAAAATATTTTTCGTTACTAAAATATTATTCATAATCGCTAAAATATTATTCGCTAATCAAATATCATTCACCTTCTCTAGTATATTATTCTTTTATAAATATTATTCATCTTCTCTAAGTATATTATTCACTTCTTTAAAAAATTAATCACTCCTAAAAAGATTATTTACTTCTTTAGAAAAATTGTTCACTACTAAAAAATATTATTCATTTCTTTAAAAATAATTATCATGGAAACAAAAACTGCAAGCAAGGTAGAAAATAAAACAGCAAGCCGAAGAACAGAGGGATTACTCACATTATTTGACCTGCATACCACATTTTTATCGCGGGCACTCGATGGTATAACTGACAAGGATACCTATAGCCGTCTTGATACGAAGGCAAATCATATAGCATGGCTCGCCGGGGCACTCGTACACCAGCGCTTTGAAATTGCAAGCGAAACAAGTCCCGGATTAAAAGAAACAGGCGAAGAATTATTCAAAGACAATAAGGGAATCCAGGATAATGCAAAATACCCAACTACTGCAGATTATCTGAAAGACTGGGATAAGGTGAGTCCGCATGCAAGGGAAGCACTGGTAATCATCGATGATGAAAAACTCGATTCTGAACTTGATATGGGTGGAATGAAGATGACTTATTATGAGTTGATATCTTTTACCATCTATCGCGAAGCAAGCATGATTGGTCAGCTGGCATTATGGCGCAGGCTGCTGGGATATCCTGCTTTGAAATATGATTAATTTCGATAAACAAATTCAAATAGCCCATGCCTGAAGATCTTTGATTTTCAGCTTGGGCTATTTAGTTTATTATCGGTTGGGCTGCAATCCAGTCAACATCCACATGTCCTACCTCATACGGCGGCTTTCCTTACAGCTATCACGCTTTTATCTCAGCGTTACTACCAACATGTCACACTGAATGTTCAACAGCAGGTATTGCCTGGCCTGTTACTTATCAAGCATCGTATTAAGTCCTTCTTTTTCAAACAGTATACGACCAAGTTTCAGGTCACTCCAGCCGTCTTTTAACTTGTAGGTGAATGTGGGGACATTATCAGTCAAATTGCAATCGATAAAACAGGTGGCTATTTCCTTATTATTAATTTCTTCCACAGATTTAAGCTGGTGCAGGTGTGTTGAAATCAAAAATAATGAATTGGGAAAATGTTTAAGACCTTTTAATGTAGTGGTGCTAATTTCAAGTGCATCTTCAATGTTAGTGCCCCGGAACAACTCGTCAAAAACGGCAAAGCATCTGACCCCAGTTCTCGCTTCCGAAAGCACATTTTTTAAGGTAATAATTTCAGACATAAAATGACTGTAACCACTTACTATGCTATCGGTAAGATTAATAGCTACCGAGATGGTACTAAAATATTGCAGAACTGCCTTTGAAGCCGGAACGGTTACTCCGATGTGTGCAAGATAAACACATAAAGAAACGGCCTTCAATAAAGTAGACTTGCCAGACATATTAGGCCCGGTTAAAAGAATAACCTGCTGGCGTACAATCAAATCATTTTTCACCGGCGACTTCAACACCGGATGATAGAAACCTTCCAGTGAAAAATGGGCATTATCAAACACGGGAAAAACAAATCCATTCTTAACTATTCCGGTGCTAATAGAAATATAGGCCTCAAATAAAAACCAACGTTCCCTGAAAACCGCAGATTCGCCGGCAACGGTTTTTTCACTGATGATCATCATCAGTTCGACCATATGACTAATGCGGAATTTATTTCTATTGATCGTATTTTCGTACTGATCCAGGTTGAACCCGGAAAAGAATTTTTTGATATCTTCCAATTCAGCCGCATATTCTTCGGGGAAGAGGCTTGTATCAATCTTAGTCAAATAATCGTGGTTAATTGCATAAAAAAGTCGGACTAACAGGATTAGCTTTCCTCTTTGTTTCTCTCTTGCTTTCTCTGAGAACATAAACTTTAACCTTAGTCTCCCCGCAGAAGCAGAACCTATAAAAAAGGTGTCCAGGAAGTCAAAGATGTCTGACAGATTGAACCTGTAAAAAGAATAATGTTTTATAAGTTCCCAATTCGCTATAAAGCCTTTTAACAATTGTTGGCGAGCCAGAATTTCTTCTTCAGACTTTAGCGTTTTAGTGAGGATATCACTTACTTGTTTTCCGGATTCACTATTGTAAGTAAAATCAAACAGTGGCTTAATCTCCTCTTCTATGTGCAAATCCTGAACGTTAGTCATCTGCAGAACAATAAGTTTTAAATGAGTGGGTATATAGTGGCAGGAATGTCAAATTATGAAATTATACTTAAATCGCCCCTAACGGCCTACTGCCGTTTGTTTAGAGGACTAAGGTCACTTTGAAATGTTCCAAAAATAAAGTCCGCTTATTTGTAAGACCAGCACCCGCCATAGTCCGTAAAGACGCTGATAGAGTAAGCCTATGCCGGGCTTCGGCGGGCAAGTGGGTGGACCGCGTCCGCCCGAAGCCCATAAAAAAAGCCCTGATAGGGCCGGACAGTTTGGAACGAAACGGGGATACTTTCACTGAAATATGCTATTTACAATCTATTTACAAAACTTACATTTTTATTTACAATCCAATCACTCAGTCCTAAAAATATCAAACTAGATTCGCTGAATCAATTTGAAAGCATATGAAACATATGAAAAATACCATCTATGTACTGGTCTTACCGCTGGTTGTGGTGAGCGGACTAGTATTTGCTAATCATGAAATTAAAAATGAAACTAAGCCATCCCCAAAGCCTCTATCTATTGCTGACAGGAAAGCAGGCCTGGATGAAAGAAAAAAATAGGAGGCTTCTCCTGACGGTATAAAGTACAAAGAATGGGAGGTTTCTCCTGAAGGTAAAAAGGTGCATGCCAGTCATGATAAAATAAGCAAGTACATAAAGGCTTTCACCAATATGGAGGCCGTGGTAACCTCCGTTACTTTTCGGCGCACCGGGAAATCAGCAGGAATAAAATGGCTTATAGTCAGGATTAATAGCGAAGAATACATGATGCAATTTAGTCCTAAGGAGTTTCAGCAGTTAAACAGCTTGAAAGTCAACGATAAAATAATTCTAAGAAGCCGCAGCGCAGGGTATTCGCCTAACCATCCATATTTGATTATATCTGGCGACTATATTGAGCGAAATAGTAAGATACTTTTTAAACGTGACTTTAGTAAAAATAAAGGTTGCTGACGATCAGGGGCCTCGCGATTTTTTCACTGACATGCGCCGTAATTTGCCCGAGGATAAAGTAATCTTTGTTTTATTTTTTGTCAATAAATAAGCTATAACTGGCAATAACCGGGGCGTCGAATCTTTGGAATGAAGCAAAACCTCGTGCCGATATTACAGCACCATCTCCCGGTGCTTATCAGGATGGCCAGTTTTTTTTTCCGGGCCAAAGGAAATACTATTATAGATGCTGAAAGACGTCGAAAAAGGAATATTGCTTCATACTGATTAAGCCAGGCATGGACTGCCAATGTAAACCCGTTTTACATAGTTTTTACATTGTTTTACAAACCTTTTTACACTTTTTCTGCCTACACCAGCAGAAGAACAAATAGGTTTGTCAACTATGAAAAAAATCATTTTAGCAGTCCTTTTGTTCCATTGCCTTATTACCGTCACTGCACAGCAGCAATATTCTAAAGCCGTAAATGAACAGATTGCCCAGGTGGAAACCAACCTATCAAAAGGCCTGGTCATCGACGGTAAATGGTATTCCCTTGCTGAAAGGATGAAGCATCACAATGTGGCGGGGTTAAGTGTCGCTGTTATCGACAATTACCAGGTTGTGTGGGCCAAAGGGTATGGTTATGCTGACAAAAAAGAAGGCAGGAAAGTAACTACGAGTACCAGGTTTGAACCCGGATCGATCAGTAAGTCACTGAACGCCGTTGGCATATTGCAATTAGCGCAGGAAGGAAAGCTTGATCTTTACCAGGACATCAACCAGTACCTGGGCAACTGGAAATTTCCATACGACACCGTGTCGCATGGCAAAAAAATTACAACCGCCCAGTTGCTCAGCCATACCGCCGGCCTGACGGTTCATGGTTTTCCCGGTTACCAACGGGATAGTGCCATCGCAAAGGTCACCGATATACTAGACGGCCGGGCTCCTTCCAATACAGAAGCCGTACGCTCGTATACAGAACCAGGTAAGGAACACCGCTATTCCGGCGGAGGCACCCTGATAACGCAGCAGATGCTTACCGACATTACAAAGCAACAATATGAGCAATATATATATGAACATGTGTTGCAGCCATTGGGAATGAACAGCAGTTCTTACCATCAGCCTCCTCCGGTCAGCCAAAGAAAAAGTCTGGCAACAGGATATAAAAAAAACGGTAATGAAGTTCCGGGGAAATATTTTGTATATCCGGAAAAAGCAGCGGCCGGATTATGGACTACACCCACAGATATATGCAAATACATTCTTGAAATGCAGCAGGCTTACCAGGGAAAGTCATCAAAAGTGTTGAACCAGGAAATGGTAAAATTACATGTAACGCCCTACAAAAATAATGTGGCAATGGGCACCTTCATACAGGATAGGAATGGCGAAATGTACTTCGACCATACGGCCAGTAACGAGGGTTTCTCGGGTTTGTTCATTGGGGGATTGACAAATGGTAAGGGAGCTGCGATATTCGTAAATTCTGATGACGCTTCTGTTGCATTCGAACTGGTCAACAGCATAGCGCAGGTATACAATTGGAAAGGGTTTAGCAAGCCTGGACAAATAACCACTGTGCCGGTACACGACACTATCACCTCGAAATACATCGGAGAATATATAACAGACGGATATCTTTCGGAAATAAGAAAAGAAAAAGACGGGCTTTACTTCTGGACCGATGGCATCAACAGCAAAATGTATTTCACGTCGTCCACCGATTTTCGCAACATCGAATTAGGAGGCACAAAGACTTTTATTTTCGATAGCGCCGGTACAGTAACTGGCTATTCGAATACCTTTAATGGCCGGCTTCGTGCAACCGGACAAAAGATAATCACTTTAGATACACTGAAACCAAGACCCGGGCAATCGGGTGTATTCGGCCGTCATTTGCTGGACTCTAAAAATTACGTAAAAGCGATTGGCTTTTTATTGCAGGGTTTGACCAGCGAACCTTCAGACTTATCGCTGGTAAAAAACTTAGCGCACTCGTATCTCTTTAAGGGTGATTTCACCAAAGCAATTGAGCTATATAGACAATATTTAAAGTCAGGGAAAACTGATAACGACCTAAGCAAAAGTTTGAAAGATGATTTTGAATATTTCCGCAATGCGGGGTTTGACCCTTCAGCCATCAAAAAAGCAAGCGAGATACTTTCACTATATCATCAATAAATAAAATAAGTTATGAAACATATACAAGTATATTCTTTGTTACTGGTGTTTGTTTTTCACTCCTCCTGTGGACAAAACCAAACAAACCCACCACAAGATAATGTCAAGGACAATAGAGGACATTACTCCGAGTCTCAACTTAAAGAGGCGGACACCGCCAAGGTGCCTATGGGTATGGTTCGGAATGTAAAGAAAGCTAGAAACGGAGACATTTTGATTGCTTCTTATTTGGGCGTGTTTCGATACGATGGAACATTTTTTACCAATCTAACAAGTAAAATAATTTCGCCACGCTTCT
>NZ_DATHKG010000074.1:0-4350 GCF_035489435.1 Flavitalea sp. | reverse complement strand
TTTTCATCGTGGCAGGAAGCGATCATTTTTGCCAGGATCGTAATAGGATTGGCAACTGCACCGCCATAGGTGCCGCTGTGCAGGTCCCTGTTGGCAGCAGTTACTTCTACTTCAATATAACTAAGTCCGCGAACGCCGATATCGATAGATGGGGTATCGAGTGATATCATGGCTGTATCACTTATTAAAACAACATCAGCCTTCAAAAGATCCTTTTTGGATGAAACAAATTTTGCAAGATTTGGCGAGCCAACTTCTTCTTCGCCTTCAATCAGGAATTTAATATTAGTGAATAGTGAATCAGTTTGCACCATCGTTTCAAGTGCTTTGATATGCATATAAAATTGGCCTTTATCATCACAGGCGCCACGTGCATAAATTTTTCCATCTTTTATAACGGGTTCAAATGGTCCACTTTGCCATAGTTCCAGCGGATCAGCAGGCTGCACATCATAATGTCCATAAACAAGAACAGTGGGTTTGGAAGGATCTGTTATTTTTTCGCCATAAACCACGGGGTGGCCGGCGGTTTCATAAATTTCAACTTTATCAGCACCTGCCGCCAGCAGTTGTTTCTTTACTGCTTCGGCGCAATTTTTCATATCGGCTTTATTTTCACTTCTTGCGCTGATACTTGGAATTCGAAGCAGATTCAATAATTCTTCAAGAAATTTATCTTTATTCTTTTGCTGATAATCTTTCCAGGCTTGCATGTTTACAGTTTATTATATGACTTGCCTTCTGGCAATGAATATGTAATGAACTGCAAAAATACAAAAACGAATTTGTAAACAGCGTAATAACCGATAGCCTGTCAGGTGGTGAATGCAAAAGATAATCCACTCATGATAACGATTAACAGAACAATGATGAGAACGATAGTTCTCTCCATGTTCAGAAGTTTGTAACTTGAATTTTTCATAACTAAAGTTTCAAATGTATAGCCATAATGTTGCTTTCAGACCGGGTAATGATTTAGAAGCAAATATTTTGGGTAATCAACGGTTTAATCTACATAGAACGCAATATCCAGCCAGTCCGGACGTAAACGCTTAGCCGCTTTTATGACTTAAAATAGTTTCGAATCCTGATTTTTCCGACGGTATAAAGGCAAAGGCGGTCTTCAGGTAAAGACTAGTTCTAAAGCTGATGTTTTTTATCGGAAATGATATTTTCCAAAGTCCACGCAAACTTTTCCTCGAACGGCCTTTGACGAACCTGGCAATCATGCCTGGTACAAATGCTGCAGGAAAAATCAAGACAGGGGTCGGTGTGAACAAACAACTCAAGCGTTGTACCAAACTCCTTTCTGATCAGTTCGCGAAGTATATCAACTTCATGGTGTGCCTCAAGAACGTTGAGGTACCAGGGAACGGTCAGGTGACAATCGACATGTAACTGACCCCCGTATTTGATAACCCTGAGATTATGGAGATCGATCCAGTTATCTCTTCTCTTACTATTCAATATCCGTACCATTTTTGTAAGAAGCTCTTTATCTGCTTCATCCATAATGCCTGCAATAGACGATCGCATAATGCGATATCCCGTATAAATGATGAAAACAGCAAATAAAATTGCAACAGTTCCATCGAGCCAAACATAACCGGTAAGCAGAATTAAGACAAGTCCGATGATTAACGCTACTGTTGAATAAGCATCAGTTTTTAGGTGCTGACCGCTTGCAATAAGGGCTAAGGAATTGTTTATCTTTCCTTTACGAGTACTTATAAATCCTACTATGTAATTGACTAAAGCTGTAAAAGATATTAGTATTATGCCTTTATCCAGCTGTTGAAGAGGTTTTGGAGAAACCAGGTTAAGAACTGATTCATAGATTATGATGAAACCCGCAATAACGATTAGCGTGCCCTCAATGGCAGCCGAAAGAAATTCTGCTTTTCCATGCCCATAAGGATGATTCTGATCTTTTGGTTTGGCAGCAAGGTATAAGCTATATAAACCAATTGCACCGGCAATGACATTAACGATGCTTTCCAAAGCATCTGTAAGCACAGCTACCGATCGCGTGAGATAATATGCCGTTAACTTAATGGCAAACAATATCAGGGCGATAAGGAATACCCATCTTTGAATACTGACATTTTCTGTTTGCGGTTCTTTCACAATAAAAAATAAACATAAAACAAAAACGGTGAATCACCCCAAGCGATTCACCGTTTTGCAGAAGTGGCAATAGTTTTATGCTCCGTCGAAGCGGGTCTGCACTGCATCCCAGTTTACAACTTTCCACCAGTTTTCGATGTATTCAGGTCTTCTGTTTTGATATTTGAGATAATAAGCATGCTCCCAAACGTCGAGACCAAGAAGTGGCACACCCTTTAAATCCGAAACATCCATTAATGGATTATCCTGATTTGGCGTTGATCCGATTTTTAATTTACTTCCTGGTGCAACTATCAGCCATGCCCAACCGCTTCCGAATCTTGTTTTAGCAGCCTCTCCGAATTGTGTTTTAAAAGCATCGAATGAATTAAAATCTTTTTCAATCGCGGCGAGTAATTTGCCGGAAGGTTTTCCACTGCCTTTTGCTGAAAGCGATTTCCAAAACATCTCATGATTAAAATGACCGCCACCATTGTTGCGTACTTTCACCGAATATTTCGAAACATTTTTCAGTACATCTTCCAGTGGTTTACTGGTATCGATTTTTTCAGCCTGAGCAGCTTCTTTTAAAGTTTTTGAATAAGTTGATGCATGTTTGGAGTAATGAATTTCCATTGTCATGGCATCAATGGCCGGTTCCAGGGCGTTGTATGCATAGCCTAGCGGCGTTTGGTCGAAACCTGTTTTGAAAATATTATTAGGGTTTTTGACACGGGCGCCACCAATTGTTTCTCCTGCAAGAAGGTTGTCGGGAAGAATAGCTACTGAACCTAACGCGAGCGCAGCATTCCGGATAAATTTTCTGCGCGTATTATCATTGTTAACTGACATATGAAATGGTTTTAGTTTTTTTTAGATAGTAGTTTGAGGTTTTTCTTTTTTTGATCTTGTCAACCTCTTAATTGCAGGTAGAATTTTTTTGAAAAGACGATAATAGAACTCCTTATTCATTAATTGCGAATCATTCCGGGCTTTATAGATAAGAAAAAATCCAACAGGCAATAATACCGCTGCCGCCATCCATATCCCGGTTAACGGTTGCAACACATCCTGTTTCACGAATTTTCTCCCGAAATTATTCAGCAGGAAAAAGATAACAAAAAAGATAACAGCGAAAACAACCGGAGTACCGATCCCGCCTTTTCTTACGATCGACCCCAGCGGAGCACCAATCAAAAACAGTACCAGTACCGCACCTGCCATCGAAAACTTAGAGTGCCATTCAATCAGATACAATCGCAATTCCGTTCTGCGGCTCTGATATTCTGAGGCAGAAAGGTCGATGTTGCTTTTGATCAGATTAACCTGCGAAGCACTGGCATCGAGCACTTCTCTTTTAGCACTGTCCGGTATCAGATCATAAAAATTTTTTGCTTTTATTTTTTCTGTTTTCACATCTTTCCAACCGGTATCAAGGTACTTCATGAAACCCATATAAGCTGCGAGATCGTTTCTTTTGACATAGTCATATCCTTTTTTGGTAACCTTATCCAAAGAATCAATAAAGGTATTAAGCTGCCGGATGCTGAGCATTTCATACCGGCTTTTATAAGTGCTGTCGGGCGTCAGGGTCATAGCAAGCGAACTCATATCTACGACTTTTTTATATTCCTTAAAGCCGAGACGAATATATTTGGTGGTAGTATCTGAGCGCTGACCGTCTTCCTGGTACCACCATCCGTTTTTTAGCGTAAACTCAAGAAATTGCTTATCTGGGGCAATTTTCATGATGCCTTTTTCAGCTATAATAAAATTGTCCTGCATCCCGCCGATATTCTCATATATGATCACATTTTTCAATGTGGAATCATCTTTTTCTTTTTTTGCAACTTTTATGGCGTAGGTAGGAATGGTTTTATAAAATACGCCTTCTTTCAGATCGAAAGCTGGTTTGGAATTTACGAGGTCGGTTTGCAGCGTACGCATCTTCAGGTTAGCGACGGGCATCACGTAGTTATTAAAAAGGAATGAAAGGCCGGAAAGAAACACTGCAACGACCAGCAACGGGCGCATAAATCTTACCAATCCAATGCCGGCCGATTTAATGGCAACCAGTTCGAATGTTTCTCCCAGGCTGCCAAATGTCATGATCGACGAAAGCAGCACTGCGAGGGGCAGCGCGAGCGGAACAAGCGTGGCGCTCAGGTAAAGAATCAAGCGTAGAATGAGAGAACCGCTAATGTCTTTTCCGACAAAATCATCGATCCATAACCAGAAGAACTG
>NZ_DATHKG010000073.1:0-32227 GCF_035489435.1 Flavitalea sp. | reverse complement strand
GAGAGGTCCGGCATGGCATTTATCAATCCAGGTTTCTTAAGGCCGCCACTGATAAAAAACATATTATTCGCTGTGCCATGATCAGTTCCGTTGCTTGCATTTTGAGTTACCCTCCGGCCGAATTCTGAAAAGGACACAATCATTACATCCTGGAACCGGTTGTTAGCTTTGAGGTCCTTTACAAAAGCCTCTATAGAGTCATTCATTTCCGCGAATAACTTCGTTTGTTTATTATCCTGGGCAACATGAGTGTCGAAACTTCCCAGGGAGAGATAATAAACTTTGGTGTTGATATCTGAAAATATCAAAGATGCTATTGTTTTGAGGCTCTTACCTATTTCGGTTTTGGGATATGCAGCACTGCTTGGATGCAGGCGACTTTGTTTAAAAATATAACCGGCACTGGATAAGGTATCAGCCATGGTTTTATAAAGATAATCGACTGGTTGGTCGCTGCTGCCAGGTTGATGTGCATTGCTGATCCCGCGGAAAAAAGCTTCATTGGCCGGATTGAGCAGACGTGCGGGATCCTTTACTGCCAGTGCTTTTGCCGATTTTCCTTTCAAAGCCAGGCTTAGTGTATCATCTACTTCAAGCGCCTGGGTTGGAACGTCACAACCTGCACATTGCGCATCAAGGTATCTTCCTATCCATCCATTATTTATGTACTTTTCACTATCGCTTGCACTTTGCCAGATGTCCATACTCCGGAAATGCGAACGATCGGGATTCGGGTAGCCGACACCATTCATTATTGCCAATTCTCCCTCATCGTAGAAAGACTTAAATGACTTTAATGCAGGATGAAGGCCGGCATCTGGAGTCAAATTAAGAACAAGATCTTTTTTTATACTTAACGATGGTCTTAACTTATAATACATGTCGTTTGATACAGGAATTACCGTATTGAGACCATCGTTTCCACCACTTAGCTGAAGCACGACCATCACTTTATTACCAGGCGGCACCATGGCTTTCTTTTCAAATGCCTTCAAAAATTGTGGAACCATCATCGACGCAGCAGCCAACGATCCGGTTTGTATAAATGTTCTTCTTTTAATTAACATACAATTCTTTTTATTCAAATGATTAAGTCGAATGATTAAGTCGAATGATTAAGTCAAATGATTCAATGAAATGATTCAATCAAATAATGCTATCACATAATTTATCAAAATGATTACGCCAGATAATCGTTTAAACATAACGTGCGGACATACCGGTTATACATATGGCAAGGCATGTATGCTACCCCGGGTCAGTTTTATATAATTATATAATTAACACAACTGGTATTCAGGCATGCACATCAGCTGAATAGCAGTTGATTTAATAAAGCTTTCACGGCTTTCCGCATCAGCAAGCGAACCAATTAATATCTGTTGATTATCCATCGGTGGGATCAGCATAAGGTCAGCAATATGTTTTGTAAGCTGGTCACGTTTTATTTTCTCAAATATTTCCAGGTAGCGTTTCCAGTTTATGGTTGCTTGTATAACCTGGGCAGCGGCTTTCCTGTTTTGCCTGATTTTTTCAATCAGCGGATCGGTCATACCCATCATCTGGTCATCATTGTCTTTTGGAGACAGGTTAACATTACCTGATTCAAACATAAGTTTTGGAATCTGCAACCTTAACATTAATGATGAACTGTCTATCCAGTTATAACCACCGGGCCAGCCGGCAACATTTGGGGGGTAAAACAATGTCTGCCCGAGAAGCCTTTGCAACAACAATTGGCTGGGTTTGTTTTCTATCACGGGATCAAATGTTCTTCTGATCCCTACAATTAATTCAACAGGTGATTTAATGTGATTGCCGATATTTTCGGATTCAAAAAACCAGTCGCTTTGAAATATATTACTCAACAACTTCGAAATATCATATCCTGAAGAATAGAAACGATCAGCCAGCACCTTTATATTTTCTTCGTTTGCTTTGTCGTTTACAAAATACCGGTAGATTTTTCCGGTGATAAAATATGCCGTTTCTTTTTGCTCCAGCAGGATGTTCAGTATATCGTCTCCCTTGAAATTACCTTTACGCCCAAGAAAAGTTTTTTCATTTTCATCATGTTGTTGCGGCCTGAAAACAAACTCACCCGAAGGAGTGGCTCCCCAGCCGGTAAAAGCACGGGCGGCTTCCTTAATATCCTTTTCCGAGTAACTGCCATGACCCATAGTAAAAAGTTCCATTACTTCGCGGGCGAAATTTTCGTTCGGGCGGTTCTTCCTGTTTTGATTATTGTTGAGATAGTTTATCATTGAAGCAGACTTGCTAACTTCTTTCAACAGGTTGCCAAAGCTACCAAGGGCATTGACCCTTATTATGTCCAGCAGCTTTTGTTGGTGGAGAATATTGCCGCTGTTTGTTGCGAAATGGCCATGCCAGAATAAGGAAATTTTTTCCCTCAGTTGTTGTTTGCTTGTTACCATCTGATCGAGCCAGGTTAGATTCAGCGTTTTTATATTTTCACGCGATCTTTGAGCAAGGCGCCGGCGATCAGTTTCAGATGGACCTTGCCCTTTTTTACCTGGAACTACATTTGGGGAACTTTTCTGGCCGGCCACGATGCCAGCATTCATCATAGCATCTGCAGATTGTTTCGGCGTTAAAGAAGCTCCCCTATAAGCGGAGCTAACTTCATTGTCTGCAACATCAATATAAGCAGGGGTTCCGCCAGAGTCCCGGAGCATTTTTCTCCATATAGATTGTGGTGATTCTGTTGAAAGTGATTTCAGATCCTCAAGTCCAGGCCCAAAACCAGCCCTCCACATTAAATGCTGATTTTTACGGAGATTGGAAATTGACATAACATTCTTTTGTCTTTGGACGGCAAAGAAGAACAAAAGTTTAACGAGGTTGAAAAAGAAAGGATATACCCTGCTCCGGTATATCCCGACTATAATAATTTGACGTATATTTTATCAATAATAATTTTTTTAGTAATTATTGAGCGATCAAAACCCTCAGTCCCACACTTAGTTCTGTTGCATTTGATATTGATGTTCCGACTGAAAACGCAGATTGTTTGTACTCGCTGCCATCTGTACGGGTATATTTGTCCATTCCATGCGAAATATATAAAAGACCAGGCAGGGAAGCCTCCAGGTGGAGCTTTCTGTTTACCTCGAATGAAATGCCGGGATAAGCATTAAGATTAACGGTGTAGCCCATGCTCTCATCACTCGAATTGGATTCCTGCTTTGTTGTGTTATAGGATCCACCGGCCCGGGCATGACCAAACAGATAAAAGCCTTTACCAATCGGTGCATATTTTCTTATAAAAACACCACCGCCGATTAACTGCTGCGATGTTTTAGTAGAATCATTGTTCCTGGTTTGTTGGTTTTGATAGGTAATGTCGAATCCTGCAACAAGGTTTTGTTTGATTGCTTTCCCGATTGAAGGACTAATGCCCAGGTTTGTATTTTTGTAATTGTAGTTTTCATTTTTCTGGGTTGAAAAATATAAGTTTCCTCCCAGGAAAACACTTCCCTTACTTATTTGGGCAGAAGCAGACAGTGATGTGAACGTGATAACGGTAATGAGTAGATGTTTTAATTGCATAGTAAAGTTTTAGATGTCTAAAGTGGAAATAAAAAAGGACAAACCCATTTGAAGATTTGTCCTTTTCTTATCTTTTGCAATACTTTATGTTAAGCTAAACACAAACCTAAAACTATTGCAGCGTTTAAAAAATAGTGCTGTCTGTCAACAGTTTTATTAAAAACGATTTAATGTTCCTGATCGTAGAGTTGTCTACAAACGTTCAGCTCCGAAATAAGAATGCAGTACCGGTGGAAGCCTGATCCCGTCAGCCTCTTGATTATTCTCAAGCAAACATGCAATGATACGGGGTAATGCAAGTGAACTTCCATTTAAGGTATGCAGCAGCTGCGTTTTGCCGTTAGCATCCTTGTAACGTATTTTCATCCGGTTGGTCTGATAGGTTTCAAAGTTTGAAACAGAACTTACTTCAAGCCACCTATCCTGGGCTGCACTATAAACTTCAAAATCATAGGTGAGTGCAGATGTAAAGCCCATGTCACCTCCGCATAATTTAAGAATACGGTAAGGAAGTTCAAGCTGCTGAAGAAGTGTTGCAACATGTTGAACCATTTTTTCAAGCACATCATAACTAACCTCCGGTTGAACAATTTGTACCACCTCTACTTTATCAAACTGGTGCACACGGTTCAACCCGCGCACGTCTTTACCGAAGCTTCCGGCTTCCCTACGGAAACATGGAGTATAGCCCGTCATCATTACTGGTAAAGCCGACTCTTTCAGAATCTCATCACGATAAATATTTGTGAGTGGAACTTCGGCTGTGGGTATCAGGTAGAAACCGTCTTCAGTTATATGATACATCTGTCCTTCTTTGTCCGGCAACTGGCCTGTGCCGTAAGCGGTGGCTTCATTCACCATCAATGGCGGCTGGTATTCAACATAACCTGCACTGGTATTATAGTCGAGGAAATACTGGATTAACGCACGCTGCAATTTTGCCCCCTTTCCTTTAAAAAGCGGGAACCCGCTACCTGTGATCTTCGCGCCTGTCTCGAAATCTATAATATCATACTTTTTAATAAGTTCCCAGTGAGGAACAGCACCAGCATCAAGCTGTGGTTTTTTTCCCCATTCACTCACAACAACATTGTCGGCCGGTGTTTTTCCGGGAGGCACCTGTGCTGATGGAATATTAGGAATTTTTACAAGAGTTTCATGTAGTTGCTTTTCAACAGTGCTCAACTGAGCCTGCATTGGTAACAGGGCATTTCTTATTTCTGCTACTTCAGTCTTTTTTGACTCTGCCGCTTCTTTCTGACCTTTGGCCAGCAGCTGTCCAATCTCCTTTGAAGAAGTATTTATTTTTGCGAGATTGGTATCTGTATCTGACTGCAATTTTTTACGCTGATCATCAAGCGCTATTATTTCATCTATAAGACTGATATCTGCAAAATTCCGGACAGCAAGTCTTTCTTTGACAAGATCTGTATACTGCCGGATGAATGCCACCTGTAACATGTTGCTAAATTTTGGCAAAGGTAATTGATGAGTTGCACAACGACAACCAATTAACGATCTGTGGGGCTATCTTTGCAGTATGGATGCACAGTATGATCTTCAAACAAGATGGTGGACACTAGAAGCAAAACTTGTGGAGCGTTTTGGTAAAAAGCCAGATATAGAAACAGTGTTATTTCTGATCGGGATACAGGAATTTGGTGATATAAGACCTCGTTTTACAAAAGAACAGAAGCAGGATCTGATGCACATTGCAGTCTGTTCACTTTTATCTCAAAGCGGTTACTATGAGATTGATGGCTATGATGATGATGGCTGGCCGCATTTCAGGCAGTTGAAAGAATTACCGGTGATGGATGCATTTCAGCAGGAATTATATCTCAAGGATCATATTTTACTGTATTTTGAGACACACGAATTTTAGATTTTCATGAAGTTTAATCATTCCCGACGAAAACTTTTTTCGCGCTTTACTTTTACTGTGCAATATGATTTTTTCAACTCTTTCTTTTTTGCTACGCTGATATGCTTCCTGCTGGTTGGTTGCAGCCCACGTTTATCAAAGCCTGTCAGCAAAAGGGATCTCGGCAAAGATATCGAGATGATTACTGACCGTGGCACCATGATACTTCGTTTGTCAGATTCAACTCCACTTCATCGTGATAACTTTATCAGGCTGGTAAAGTCAGGATTTTATAACGGAATCACTTTTCATAGAGTTATACAAGGCTTCATGATACAGGCAGGAGATCCACGGACGAAGAAAACAAAAGACAGCGCGTTCAGAAGCAGTACCAGGATCCCGGCCGAGATAAGGCCGGAATTGTATCATAAAAAGGGTGTGCTGGCCGCAGCAAGAGAAGGCGATGCCTCGAATCCTACAAGAGCTTCGAGTTATAGCCAGTTTTACCTTGTACAGGGAAGGGTTTTTACAGATTTCAGCCTTGACTCTACAGAAACATACAGGCTGAAAGGCAGGAAACTGCCGGTTGCTCACCGGGAGGTGTATAAAACCCTTGGTGGTTCGCCTCATCTTGATCAGAATTACACCGTTTTTGGTGAAGTAATAAGCGGCATCGGCGTAATTGACCTCATAGCGGGGAGCAAAACAAGCGGTAAAGAAGGCGGCGACCGGCCCTTGCAGGATATACGCATTCAAAAGATGCGACTTGTGTCAAGGAAATAGCAAATTCCAAATCTCGTGTTAACCGTTATATTTGCCCATAAAATATCAAAACATGAATTTTCCGGAAAATTTGCGCTATACAAAAGATCACGAATGGGTTCGCCTGGAAGGTAAAACTGCAACGATTGGTATCACTGATTTTGCCCAGTCAGAACTTGGAGACATCGTGTATATCGAAATAGAAACGGTAGGCAAATCACTTCCGTCTGAAGCTGTATTTGGTACTGTTGAAGCAGTAAAAACTGTTTCGGACCTGTTTCTTCCTATTGCCGGAACAATCGATGGAATCAACCCGGTATTAGCCAATGCTCCTGAATTGGTCAACTCTGATCCTTATGGAGAAGGCTGGATGGTAAAAGTTACTATTAATGATCCCGCTGATGTTGATGCACTGATGGATGCCGCTGCCTATAAGAATCTCGTCGGCGCTTAAATCCATTAATTACCACATCTCGTAGATTTTCTAAGAACAGATTGATATATTGAGCCTTCATTGGGTACGACAATAACATATACTGAACATCAGCTGGTGTCTTTGTTGAAGCAAAGGGATAATAAAGCATTTGAATATTTATATGACAACTACTCAGGCGCGTTATATAATATTGTTATGCAAATATTGAATGATGTTGATTTGTCAAACGATGTGTTACAGGAAGTATTTGTAAATATCTGGCGGAAGATTGAAAGCTACGACTCCATTAAAGGCCGCCTGTTTACCTGGATGTTGAATATTACACGGAATGCCGCTATAGATGTTCTTCGATCAAAAAGTTACCAGAATAGCCAGAAAAATCAATCAATATCAGAACAATCCGAATTTGACATCGGGGGTAAGACCTCGCAGTTGAATGTCGACAATATTGGTGTACGTAAAGTATTGGAGAAATTAAAAGTTGAACAACGTGTGTTAATTGAATTAGCTTATTTCAAAGGATACACACACGAAGAAATTGCGGAGATAGAATCGATTCCGTTAGGAACAGTAAAAACAAGGATAAGAAGCGCCTTGATTCAATTAAGAGAACATTTGAAGTGAATGTAAACGATTACATATCAAGTGGCATAGTCGAAAGCTATGTTTTGGGCCTGGCCGATGAGGCTGAAAGGGCTGAGTTTGAACGCATGTGTGCAGCGCATGACGAAGTACGGGCTGCCCGGGATGCTTTTGAACTTTCCCTCGAAAGGCAGGCTCAGGCTGATGCCGCTTTGCCTCCTCATCATGTAAAAAGCAAATTGTTTGCTGAACTATCAATTGCCCTGGCTGCCACTCCTGAACAGGAATTAAATGAAACTAAGAATGGGTTGAATGATCCTAAAAAAGGTTTTAATGTTTCCGGTGAAGAATTTAATGATGTTGGCCAGGGTGTCAATGCTTCACCTGAAAGGGGTGCTAAAGTGGTATCCGGAACAGGATGGGTAAAATATCTTGCAGCCGCTTCTGTTTTACTATTGGTAGCAAGTACTGTGTTAAATTTTTATCTGTTCCGTCAATACCAGGATTATAGTGAGCGTTATTCAAGCCTCCTGTCGAGTCAGACACAACTTGCAAATAATAATCGTGCGCTTCAGACTAGTCTCGATAACTATCAGAAAACAATGGGCTTCCTTAAAGATCCTAATACTTCAGTGATTAAGATGGCGGGTAACCTGGTGCCCAAAAATGGCAGCCCGGAACCTTCGAGCCTTGCTACTATTTATTGGAACAAAAGTAGTTCTGAAGTATATCTCCTTGTAAACGCACTTCCGAAGCCAGCTTCAGATAAACAATACCAGCTTTGGGCAATTGTTGGAGGCAAGCCGGTGAGTGCAGGTGTATTCGATATGGATCAGGCAGATGCCATGCTAAAGATGGCTAATATACCCAACGCAGAGGCGTTTGCCGTAACGCTTGAGAAATACGGCGGAAGCGAAACTCCACAGGGGGCCATGTACGTATTAGGGACCACTTGACTTTATTCGCTGATTATATTTTCTTTAAGTATTATATCTCTGAGTAAGAAAGTCCCCGTTTTTTATTAATTTTCCTCAATATGCTCAGGCTGATCCGTAAATTTTCTGCTGGTACTTTAATTCCTATTCTCTGGACACTTATAACGATCGCTTTACTATGTATACCCGGATCAGATTTGCCCGGAGCGGGTATTTTTGGGACTATAGAAAACTTCGATAAATTAATCCATATCGTTTTGTTTGGTGGCATTGTGTTGTTTTGGGGAACCTGGTCGCATCTTCGCAATCCTGAAGACAAAGCCTGGTTTAAAGCCGTTTGTAGTATTACCCTTGGCGTTATTTTACTTGGGATAATAATGGAATATGTTCAGCTTTACTTTATTCCCCGCCGTGACTTCGATAAAGGTGATATTTCAGCCGACATCGCAGGCGCCATAGCAGCTTTCGGTTATCTCATTATTGTCCGCAAAAAGTAATGTTCGCTAAATCCTGATCGCCAACCAATTCCTGATCCCGGGCGTGTATTTACACAGAAAGGCCCCTGTGGAAACAGGGGCCGTAACCAAAACTAACTGCTTATGAGAAAATTGACTGCTTTTATTAAATTTTGTGTTCTGATCTTAGTAGGCAAATCTGATGCCAGCACAAAGACCATATCGAAGAACTACTTTTTAATATCAGACAGATGATTTTGTTTTAATTGATATAGCAAAGCAACGATTTCCTTAGATAATATCCTGAGAATTACGGTTTATTTCTCAAATCCTTAACATTGCACTTACTGAATTTAAGAAAAAAATCCGGCAATTCCTAGCAGGATTTTTTTTATGCCTTTTATCATTCTCCTGATCCTTTTATCCGTATTAACAGGGCTGGTTAATTCTTGAACATATTCATCAGATCCTGCATGTCAACGTCGCCATCTTTGTCCTTATCAAGTCCACCTTTCAGTTTGCCCATCATACCCGAAAGATCCATTCCACCTGTTTTACCGCCCGTAAGCGAATTGAAAATTGATTGCAGGTCAAAACTGCTATCGCCGGAGTCGTTGGTCTTGTTGACAAGACTATTCAACACCTTTGGAATGATCCCACCTGCCAGCCCGCTGGCTGTCTGGCTATCAAGCCCGAATTTTTTTGTGAGATTTGAAATCATATCACCTGAAAGTGATTGAGTCACAGAGCCCGGAGCCTGGTTTCCTCCATTCTTAAACATTCCAAGAAGATCGTTCAGTCCTTCGCCACTGGCCAGGTTCTGAAGACTAC
This sequence comes from Flavitalea sp., assembly GCF_035489435.1. Taxonomy (NCBI): domain Bacteria; kingdom Pseudomonadati; phylum Bacteroidota; class Chitinophagia; order Chitinophagales; family Chitinophagaceae; genus Flavitalea; species Flavitalea sp. Next base: position 22,792 of record NZ_DATHKG010000073.1, on the reverse strand, counting down.
CGGTAATTGATCTGCCGGTTTCTTCTACAACTTCGCCTTTTTTGTCGGCAGGGATAGCAGGGTTGTTATTTACTTCTTCACCTGCGTATTGTTTTACGAGATTCATCAGGTTGTCTAACATAATATATAATTTAACTGTAAGGTAATTAAAGTCAAAGTACGTGCCCTTTACCGTTTAATCTTTTGTCAGTTTTGCTGAATTTTCTGCGAATTGTAAGGCATCAATAAACTCCTGCACGTTTCCACTCAATACATCCTCCAGGTTATAAACAGTAAGGCCTATCCGGTGATCCGTAACCCTACCCTGCGGATAGTTATATGTACGGATCTTGGCACTCCGGTCACCGCTACTGACAAGGCTTTTACGATGGCGTGCTATCTCATCTTCCTGTTTTCTCACCTGTTCTTCATAAAGCTTTGTACGCATCATTTGCATAGCCTTCTCACGGTTACCAAGCTGTGTTCTTTCAGTCTGGCAGATGATTACCAGTCCTGTTTTGATATGCGTCAGCATCACCTTGGTTTCTACCTTGTTTACGTTCTGGCCGCCGGCACCGCCGCTCCGCGATGTTTCCATTTTTACGTCACTGTCTCTTAATTCCACATCTACTTCTTCGGCCTCCGGCATAACTGCTACGGTAGCTGCAGATGTATGCACCCGGCCTGAAGCTTCAGTGTCTGGCACCCGTTGTACGCGATGAACTCCGCTCTCGAACTTTAGCGTGCCGTACACATCTTCCCCGGTTACTTCAATATTAACTTCTTTATAGCCACCGGCAGTACCTTCGTTTTCACTGAGCAAAGCAGTGCGCCAACCTTTCCTTTCACAATATTTCAGATACATCCTAAGCAAATCGCCTGCAAACAAACTCGCTTCATCACCACCGGTACCCGCACGGATCTCAAGGATAGCATTTTTTTCATCCTGTGGGTCCTTTGGTATCAGCAGCTGACGAATATATTTTTCCAGTTCTTCTTTTTTCTGCTCAAGTACAGGTGCTTCTGCTTTTGCCAGTTCGCGCATCTCCTCATCGTCACCGGATATGGCCTCTTTAAAAAAAGCAACATCATCGAGTATTTTTTTATAATCGTCATGTGCCTTTACAATTTTTTCAAGACTTCGATATTCCTTGCTCATCGCACTGAATCTTTTGTTGTCATTTACAACTTCGGGATTTGAAAGTGCAATACCAATATTGTCGAACCTTGCTTTTATCGCTTCCAATCTATCTAACATAGTTTTCAATTACTTTTAGGTGAACATATCGTTGGCTGTTTGCGGATGCAAAATTAAATGAAATAGGAGGATGATTTACAGAAAATTCAAGGGCGAAGCTTTATTTACCGGTCATCAATTTTTAACCGGGGGAGAGGTGCTGGTCACTGACGAAGAAGGGCGGGTGCTCGAAATAGTTGCCGGGGGTGAAATCACTGATGCGGAAACATTCAAAGGAACCATTTGTCCCGGTTTTATCAATACACATTGTCATCTTGAACTGTCATGGATGAAGGGTCTGGTACCAAGGCATTCAGGAATGATCGATTTTCTGCTGGCCGTGATGCAAACAAAACGGGCCGGTGAACAAGAGATAAAAGCAGCAATTCATTCTGCCGAAGCTCAGATGGTTAGAAGCGGTATCGTGGCGGTTGGAGATATATGTAACACCCCGGTCACAATCGATGTTAAAAAAGACCGCCTTCTCTATTACCACAATTTTGTTGAAACCATGGGTTTCGTTGATGCTGCCGCGCATCAACGGTTTGGACAAGCAGTAGATGTTTTCAACCAATTTGCCGAAATTTATCCATTACCCGTCGCCAGCAATTCAATTGTGCCACATTCACCGTATTCGGTTTCTAAAACTTTATTTGAATTGATTGTCAATTTCCCGAGAAATCAATTGCTGAGTATCCATAACCAGGAACATCCTGCTGAAAACGAATTTTTCCTGGAAGGAACCGGCGATTTTCACCGGCTTTACAAAGCAATTGGTATAGATAGCAGCTTTCATAAAGCTTCGGGAAAGACAAGTGTTCAACATTATCTCCCCTGGTTTTTGAAAAATCAGACAGTAATACTGGTGCATAATACTGAAACGGATTTGGCGGATCTTAAATTCATCAATGAGTTCCAGGATAAGGGTGTTGAAACCTGGATATGTTTTTGTCCTAATGCAAATCTTTATATAAACAATAAATTGCCCGATATTAAAAGCATATCTGAAAATACCGACAAGATCATACTTGGCACTGATAGTCTCGCTTCCAATACTAAACTTGATATATTAGAAGAGATTAAAACCATTAACGGGAATTATCCTTCGATTGCTTTGCAGGATCTTCTGCGCTGGGGAACAATCAATGGAGCAAAGGCACTTAATATCGATGATGAGGTTGGTAGTTTCGAAACGGGCAAACAGCCTGGCATAGTACATATTGAAGGACTATCAGCGTCAGGGCTTTCGAAAAATGCAAACTCTAAACGGATACTTTAACTAACACGAGACTATGTTATAGTTGGCTACGGTTGCCGTAAAGTTTTATTGATTTCTTTGTTAACCGATCACCTCCTGCAATACGGGCAATGTTTTCATTGTACCGAAATCTGAAACATGCAAAGCATAAAACGCCTGGTAAGCCTGCAGGAGTGCCCGCCGGCCTTCTTTATTGAGTTTGATCTCACTGAGTTCAGCAGGCACTTGCACTTTAAGCAACTGAGAAGTAATAAAACTTGCATTCCCGTCAACGAAATAAGGATGATGTGGAATTTCACTTACAAACTCACCCTCCTGCAAATCAAGAATAGTGCGGGAAGGGGACCAGGTGTCGCTGAAACGAAAACCGTAAAAGCTTGTAAGATGTAATGCAAAAAACAAAGGATAATTAGCCATCACTGTATCACTGCTTTCATCGAGGTGAAGAAATGCATCTTCAATAAAATAAAATAATTCAGGATTCACTTCAGGTTCCTTTAATGTTTTTTGAAGAAGCTCAACCATGAATAATGCGATAGAATTTTTGATCACATTATAGAACAGATCCTTGTATAGAAATGACCAGTGAAATTCTTTGATCCGTTGAAGATTCTTTTTGTCGTTGTGATACATTACCAATTCAAGGATTGCCGCAGGTTGAAGCAGGTTTGCCTTGCCTGATGCGGAACGCGCAGCGCTTCTCACACCGTTGATCATAAATGACTGTATGCCGAATAATTCAGTATACATGGTGGCAATCAAACTTGTTTCGCCATACTTAACCGTCCTTAATACTATTGCTTTTGTTTTGTGAAGCATGTTTTTCTTATCATCTGACAGAATTATTTTTTTATATAAACGATTTTTGCAGCCACCTGTTCTTTTGTTGATTCATCACTGATAAGTACAAGATAAACACCGGTTGAAATCTGCCTTCCCTTGTAGTCTTTACCATTCCATACTGCCTGTCCCCCAAGTGCCCTGGTCTGAAATACCAGGTTGCCATTAAGCTCTGTAATCTTAACAATCGCATTGTTTGCCAGGCCTCGGATTGCAATGGTGCCGGTGTAGGACGGAGGTACCGGATTTGGAAAAACCAAAACATTTTTCGATGTTGGAGCCGGTTCGGTGGCTGTGCTTCTGAATGAAGAGATACCCATCGAAGTAGCAATAAATACCTCGCCTGTTACGGGGTCTAGTGATATTTGCTTTACATCATCTGCAGGCAAGGGACTGTTGCTGGCAGAAAACCGGTACAATATTTTTTCTCCGTCAGCACTTAAAAGCCAAAGTCCGTTTTTTGTGCCTATCCATTTACGATTGGCCCCGTCAACTGCTATTGCCTGAACTTCCTCATCGCTGAACAGGTAACCGGCAAAATTGTCTTGCTGAACTATTGGAAGAAAGGCCTCACAACCTGCATTTGTAAACACTTCCTGGATACACCGGATAATTGCAATACCCTTTGAAGTGCCAACCCAAATGAATCCATCCTTATCCCGCGCGATGCTTAATACATTTGCTGAAGGAAGGTTTCCATTACCCTGGCCGTTACGGTACCATTTCCAAAGATCATCACCGGTGTTATCGATACTACTACCATGGTTGAAACAAATAAGTCCGTTTCCTTTAGGGGCAATTATCCATTTCTGATTAAGATCATCAATCACTATATCTGCAACGGCACTCTCAGTGACAGGAAAGGGCACCTTAAAAGAACGTGAAGCACCATCTGGTTTTTTTACAACTAAATTCTGATCCGCTCCGTAATTAGATATCCAAAGATTGTTTTCTCCGTCAAACTGGAGACCGGAAACCCGGTAACTCCCTGGCGAAAAATAAGCTTCCCTGATAAATGAATTTGTTTTGAATACCTGGGCGATACCATCATTTCCGAGATGCATCAGACCGCCGCCATACGAACCTGCCCAGATAGACTTATCTATAGGATCTATTTCGGCAGCTACTATATCCGGAAATGTATTTAGTGCAGATAAGTTTGCAGGTTGATAATTTACCCAGCCCTTTTCCAATAATATACTTATTAATCCGGGTTTATTAAGCGGCTCCCAGCCGGTTGTTACATCGCCTCCGACAGTTACCAGCTGTTGTGAAGAAATTCGCATGTCCCCAACCGCTACATCGGCCGGTGATTCAGGCGCTATGTTTGTTGGAATGATACCCGATAATACAGACAATCCCTTTAAACTATCGGCTACCCAATATTCATTATCCAGAATCAGTGACTCAACTGGTTTTGTTATGAATCCGTTAGTAATGGTTTTTTCCACAGCGCCGCTATTATTCAAAACCAATACACGCGCATTATTGTTCAATGTTTGGTTAACAAGAATTTTGTTACCAGACATTTGTATGCTGTGAATGGTCCAGCCATCGGTATAAAAAAATGACCAGCCATTAACTATAGAAGCAAAAATAGAATCACCCGAACGCATAATGAGCTTATCATCCAGGGCAATGACATCATTGACCGGGCCGGCAGGTATACCTGGTGAAGTATCTGTTTTCCAGTTACGAAAATCAGAAAGATTGGGTCCGGATAAGATAGCATACTTCAGGCCTTCCTGTGTAGCCGCATATAAGCTACCTTTAAAAACGGCCAGCGAGTAAATGTTTATTTTTTTTCCACCTGTGCCTATTATATAGGTATTCTGAATTTCATTTTTAACAGTATTCACCGCATAAATTGCCTCATTACCTGCAAGCCAGGATTGACCTGCAGCAGCATAAACCTGGTTGATTTTTTTGTCAACGATAAGCTGGCTCGAAAAGATATCAGGGATGTTACCGATCCCGTTCGCAGACAGGATATCAATATTACCGCTGTTGTACACAATGATAAGCCTGTTACCTTCTGCATCTTTACCTATTGTTCGGATGCCCGTTTCCGTTAGTCCATTAATTTTACTCAGCCTTTCTATAGTGTTATCAATAGGGTCAACCGAAAATATACTGTAAGGTGTAGCTGACCATATTTTGTTATTGATTGCCTCTATTGATATACTTTGATGATAAGGAAGGTGTTCCCTCCATTGCCCGATAGGAGGCGCGGTCTGAGCCACGGACATGATCTGGCAAATAAGAAGTAAAAACAACAGCGGAGCCGGACGCATAAATTCAAAGTTAGCCGGAAAATGATCAAAAACTTCAATTAACAATACTGTTCACAAATAGTAATCATAAATAATGTTCATATCAAATTAAACTTCCGGAATCGGGTCAAAATAAGTTTCTTTGTCGCTATCTAAGAAAGATAAAACATTGCACATGTGGGGAAATCTTGCGCGGTTTATTTTAAAGAACAGGTTAATATTATTGATCGCTTTAATGTTGGCAACCGTTTTCATGGCATATCATGCTATTAATGTTAAGTTAAGTTATGAATTTGCCAGGGCTATCCCGGTTGATAATCCAAAATACCAGGTATACCAGTCCTTTCGTCAGAAGTTTGGTGAGGATGGAAATCTTCTCGTAGTTGGTGTACAGACTGATCAATTCTTCAAAGCTCCTTTTTTCAATGGATATAGTGCGCTGGGTGAAACAATGAAAAACATTCCGGCGGTTGAAAATGTACTAAGTGTACCTACAGCCACCAACCTGGTTAAGGATTCAACCGCAGAAAAGTTAAACCCGGCAATTATTTTCAGAAAGGGGGATCTTTCGCAAGCTGAATTGGACAGTAGTGCAGCACTGTTTATGGGATTACCCTTCTACCGTGGACTGCTTTATAACCCTGAGGCGAAAACATACCTCATGGGATTAAGCATCAACAAGGAGGTAATGAATTCAAAAAAAAGAAATGAGGTTGTTGAGGCAATCGTGAAAGCGGGGGATGAGTTTGGGAAGAAATATAATGTTGAAATGCATTATAGTGGTCTGCCTCATATCCGGACAAATATGGCCACAAAGGTTGCCGCTGAAATGCAATGGTTCCTGCTCGGCTCCATTTTACTTTCGGCGGTGATCCTCCTGATATTTTTCAGAAGTTTTAGCTCAACATTACTTTCGTTGGGAGTGGTTATCATCGGTGTAATATGGAGCCTTGGAACGATTGAATTTCTTGGTTATAAAATCACTTTGCTGAATGCCCTTATTCCACCACTTGTTGTGGTTATAGGAATTCCGAATTGCATTTACTTCCTGAATAAATACCACACTTCTTTCCTTGACACTGGTGAGAAAAAGACAGCGTTGGTTGAAATGATCACCCGTATGGGAGTAGTGACTTTGTTCTGCAATATCGCAGCAGCCATAGGTTTTGGGGTATTTGCGCTTACAAAAAGCCAGATATTAAAAGAGTTCGGCGTTGTGGCCGGTTTCAACATCATAGCTTTGTTTTTTATTTCAGTTATTATTATTCCTGTTGTGCTTAGTTATCTGCCTGTACCAAAGGCCAGGCACACAAAATACCTGTATAATAAATGGTTGAGCCTTGTGCTTGACCGCCTGGAGATGTGGTGCCTCCATCATAGAGGCCTTGTTTATGGCGTAACCATAGCCGTTATCATTGTCTCAGTTGTTGGCATATTTCGTTTGCGTTCCGAAGGTTTTATTGTTGATGATTTGCCGAAGACTGATAAGATATATACTGATCTTAAATTTTTTGAAAAGAATTTCAGGGGGGTAATGCCCCTCGAGATCCTGATTGATACAAAAAGGAAAAACGGTCTGCGTAGCAAACCGTTGGAGACCTTCGCAAAAATTGATTCGCTTTCCCAATTTATCGCCTCGCAGCCTGAGATGGCGAGGCCACTATCTATTGTCGAGGGTATGAAGTTTGCGAGGCAGGCCTATTATGATGGGGATAGCTCGAATTACGGGCTTCCCAATTCATTTGATATAAGTTTTTTGGCTCAATACCTGGGTACAAGGAATGAAGACAGTTCCGCTAAGCAAAGTAATTTCTCAAGGATCGTCAACAGTTTCATGGATAGTAACAGGCAACAGGCAAGGATAAGCGTTAATATGGCCGATGTTGGCAGCAAACGTTTACCCGAGTTGCTGGATACGATTTCACAAAGAAGCAGCCAGTTATTCGACACCGCGAGATACAAGGTTCTGTTCACCGGGACTAGTGTCACTTTCCTGGAGGGAAGCGCATTTATTATTAATGGTCTCAAAGAGAGCGTGATCTGGGCATTTTTGCTGATCGCTCTTTGTATGCTGTATTTATTCAGGTCTTTCAAAATACTTATCTGCTCACTCATACCAAATATCATCCCTCTGATTATAACGGCGGGTATCATGGGTTGGGTGGGAGTGGCACTGAAGCCTTCCACGGTACTGGTTTTTTCGGTTGCACTTGGAATTTCAATTGATATAACCATTCGTTTCCTGGTAAATTACAAGCAGGATCTTCAGCGAAGCTCCAAACCGGCCAGAGAGATAGTGATCGAGACCATCCATAAAACCGGGATCAGTATCATTTATACATCCCTTGTATTGATAGCGGGTTTTGTAATTTTTTGTTTTAGCGGTTTCGGCGGTACCCAGGCGCTCGGGTGGCTCACTTCATTAACCCTGGTGCTGGCCACGCTGACCAACCTGGTCTTTCTTCCCGTTCTGTTACTGGGGCTTGAAAAAAGAAAGGATCGCGACAAATAATATCATTGACCGCGATTCTTACCAACTAACGCATATGCCAACCAGCGGACATAAGCATTGGTTAGTTCTGAGTGTATCCGGCCCGGATGCCGATTGGTTATGATGGTATTAGGAATACTTTTGATTTGAAGCAGCATTTTTTTTGCATTGTATGTCTGAAGATTGAAGCTGATTTATCAGCGAACGATTGATCTTCTTTTCTAAATCCAAACAGACATATGAGAAAATCCATTTTGCTCTTCGTGGGCCTCGTCCTGTTTTCCTTGCAATTACTTGCTCAATCCCGCCAGATTACCGGCAAGGTTACCGATCAGAGTGGTAACGCAATTCCAAATGCCTCGATATTGGTAAAAGGAACACAAACCGGAACTGTTACCGATCCTGAAGGTTCATATAGCTTAAATGTTCCTCCGACCGCAAAAACGCTTGTTATTTCTTCGGTGGGGCAGACGGAAACCGAAATCAATATCGGAAATCAGACCAAGATAGATGTAACGCTTAAGCCCGCCGGCGATTTGTCTGAAGTTGTTGTGGTGGGTTATCAGACCTTGAAAAAATCCGAGGTTACCGGGGCCGTAGCGAAAGTGAGCGGCGAAGAAATTGCCCAGAAACCTATTGGATCTTTTACCCAGCTAATACAAGGTAAAGCTCCCGGAGTACAGGTTACGGGCCAGAGCGGACGACCGGGGCAGAATGGCTATATCCGGGTCAGGGGAACCGGTTCCATCAACGCTTCAAACGAGCCGCTGATTATTCTTGACGGCATCTATATAAATACGGTCTCTTATAACATGTTAAACCCTAATGATATCGAAGATATCAGCATTCTGAAAGACGCATCTTCCCAGGCAATTTATGGATCCAGGGCCGCTAACGGGGTAATTGTTATCACAACAAAAAAAGGCAAAGGCAAACCTGAACTCAGGTATTCCTTCCAGTACGGCGAATCAAAAGCGCTTGACCCGAAAAATGTGAGGTTGATGAACAGTCGTGAAAAACTTGAATATGAGTTCCAGGGGAATTATACAAACCCTATACTGGATTCTATGATTGATAACCGGATAGCGACCTCAGTATTCCCGGCAGGATCAACACTTGGAAGTCTCACCGAAGCGCAAAGACTGGGATTATGGAGCCTGGCGGAAAGTCGCGGCGCGGGTGACTGGTCAAAGGTATTGCTTGTGAAAGGTATGATACAGAAACATGAGGTTTCCCTTTCAGGTTCAGGCGACAAATTCAGGTATTATCTTTCCATGAGTAAGGAAAACAATGACGGTGTTGTTTACGGCTCTTACTGGAACAAAACCGGGGGGCGAATGAATATTGAATACAGCGCACTGGATTGGCTCAAAGTCGGGTCCAATCTTGGATTGACTTACACAACGGAAAACCAGGTGCGCGAACCGTTTAATACACAGAACAGTTATGCGGCAAGCTTCCTTTACAATCCTTATGAGCCCGTTTATAACGAGGATGGCAGTTTCAATAATACATTCCAGGGATTTTCTTCTTTAGAAGGCACAACGAACAATCCGCAAGTCTTTGATAGAATTTCATCATTTGCTACCCTGTTTGCCGAAGCGAAATTTTTTAAACATCTCACTCTAAAAACACAGTTAGGTATAAATTACTCGACCTTCAAAGAAGAATACTACATAAAGCCTGGATCAAACCTGGCTTCAATTCTTGGTTATAACCAGAAGCGTGATGGCGGGAACCAGGACTTTATTTATGTTTTCACAAATACTGCCCAATGGCAACAAACCTTTGCAGAGAAACATTCCTTGAATGCAATCATTGGTACAGAATTTAATAAAGACAAGTTTTATAGTTATTCTTTAACCGGTAGGAATTTTCCGACCGCATCAGTGAATACACTTGATAATTCGGCTACCCCTGTTCAGGCAACAACCAGCCGTACTGACTGGTCGTTGCTTTCTTATTTCGGTAACGTAGCTTATAATTATAATCAAAGATATTACCTGAGTGCAAGTGTGAGAAGAGATGGCTCTTCCCGTTTCGGAAAAAACCAGCAGTTTGCTAATTTCTGGGGTGTCGGTGCTTCATGGAACGTTCTAAATGAAAGTTTCATGAAAGACGTAAGGGTGATCAGTAGCTTAAGAATAAAAGCTTCTGTTGGAACTGCAGGTACAGTACCAACAGGCTTGTATGATAACCTTGGCGTTTATAGCCTTGCAAGCAATTACAATGGTTTGCCAGCGGCTGTTCCTTTAAGACTTGAAAATCCTGACCTTACCTGGGAAGAAAATAAAAACTATGATATAGGCCTCGAATTCGGAGTATTGAATGACAGGCTTACCGGTACTTTTGATTATTATCACAGGAAAACCAATAACCTGATTTATCCAAAGAATGTTTCGACTACTACCGGTTTTACCAGTTTCACCAGTAATGTCGGTAACCTTGAAAACAAAGGATTTGAAATTTCCCTTGCCGGAGATATAATCAAGAAAAAAGACTTTACCTGGAGCTTATTTGCGAACTACACAAACAATGATAATAAGGTTCTTAAACTGTATTCAGACAATGTTCCTCAAACCTTATCGAGATTAAAAGAGGGCGAACCTTTGTTTACTTATTTTATGGTTCGTTGGGCAGGGGTGAATCCACAGAACGGTAAAAATCAGTTCTATAATATAGATAATACCATCAGCGAAACTTATCGTTCAAGCCAGGCGGTATTACTGGAAGGAAAATCACCGCTGGTCAAATGGTATGGGGCTTTTGGTACAAATGTTAGTTATAAAGGCATTGATCTCGCAGTGCAGTTTTATTATTCAGGTGGCAACTACATAATGAATTATCAATACCAGACAAATGCCAGTGAGGGAGAAAATATTAACATTGTCCAGTTTACAAATGCATTTGACTACTGGAAAAAACAAGGAGATGTGGTGGCTAATGCAAATCTCAACGATTTAAGCCAGCGGGTTACTTTCGATACAGACAAATATCTTGAGAAGGGTGACTATATCACTTTGCGTGATGTTACACTCGCTTATAATCTGCCCGCAGATATAGTAAGCAAAGCAAAGATGAAAGGTCTCAGGGTTTATGTACAGGGCACTAATTTATGGTTGGGAACAAAATTCCGGGGACTACCCGAGATAGGGCTCTCAAACAGTGAATCAACTTTTGTGGTACCCGGTCTTTACAATTTATATGGCTATCCTCAGATTCGCGCTGTAACATTTGGTGTTGATGTAAGATTTTAGTTCCACATTAAATTCAAAAATCATGAAAACATATAAACTTCTTATAGTGCTGGGAATGATTGGAATGGCTTCGTGTAATAAAGATGAACTAGATCTTTTCCCTTACAACCAGGTTGAGACTTCACAGGCTTTTAACACAGAGGCGGATATTACGCTGGCTGTAAATGGAATGTATACTGGCTTACGGACTACAAATACATATTATGTAAATGGCACCTGGAACATTGTTGCAGATGCATTAGCCGATAATATTATTATCAATCAAACCGGGAGACTTACATTAAAAACTTTTGGTGAATGGCGCTATACAGGCGAAGACACATATCTTTTATTTAATGGTGGTTACACCATAGTGCGCCGGGCGAATGCTATTCTTGAAAACATCGAGAAATTTCCTGACGGAGCTTTCAAAGACAATGCAAAAGGCGAGGCCCTGGCCATCAGGGCTTTGGTTTACTTCGATATGTCACGTGTGTATAGTAAGACTTATCTGAATGCTACAGATAGCGATTCTACTTTACCTTATGTAGTTTCGACTGAAGCAGATATTACTCCGGGAAGAGAATCCGTGAAAAGTTTTTATGAAAAAGTAATTGCTGACCTTGTACAGGCGCAGCCATTGATTGCAGAAAGTAATGGTGTGGGTAGATTTAAAAAGACCGCAGTGGCAGGATTACTTTCGAGGGTGTATTTATATAAAGGAGATTGGGCTAATGCCATTCAATCAGCAAATGCGGCATTAGGAACTTCACCCGTACTTCCAAATATTACTGCCTTTCCAAATGTCTGGAAAGATGCTACTGAAGATGGTGTGTTGTTTAAAGTAAAAAATACAAATATTGATAACCTGAACGCACAGGGTGTTAATTACTACCAGGCAGTTACTGGTGGTATCAAATCAGAATATGTTGTTGAATATAATTTTAAACAGCTATTCCTTTCAAATGATGTTCGCGCCAGCACTTATATTTCAACGAGTGCCTACAACGGCGTTCCTTATAACCATGTTGTGAAATATGCGGGAAGAACAGGCTCGCCGGCAGGTGTTGTTGATGCAAAAGTGCTCAGAACAGCGGAGGTTATATTGAATCGTGCAGAATCTTATTACAGGAATAACAATGAGCCTGCTGCCCTTGTAGACCTAAACCTGTTGAAAGCAAACCGCTATACCGGTCATGTAAACGTGGTATTGTCAGGAGCTGCTTTGTTAAACGAAATCCTGAAAGAAAGACGACTTGAGCTGGCTTTCGAGGGCGATAGATTCTGGGATATCAAAAGGCGCAATGCTTCCGTGGTGAGAGATGGAACCAGGGGTGATAAAGCTGATGGTACGGGTTCGCCATATGTGTTCACAACTTTAAATGCAGGTGATACTAAATTTCAACTTCCGTTCCCGCAAGCGGAAATAAATTTTAATACAAATTTGAAACAGAATCCGGGATATTGACGGTTAATGCAAAGTCGTTTCACATACAATGTCAAAAGCTGTCGTAATGGACAGCTTTTTCAGTGATAAGGCAGAAGCTTCCCGATATTATGCAAATAACCTTAATGTGTTGGAAAATGTCCGATATCGATCATTTGTTGACCGGATTGTAAAATATATGTTCATGTTGTCCGGTAAATCTTCGTCGAATTTTACAGGGAAAATTTAATAAGGGATGTAATAAATTCATTTCTATTGATTAATATTGGATTGCTAATTACAAACAAGTTATACAAATAAATATGTATTTAACGGATTTGTAAGTATGCAACAAATCCAACACCATTGTTATATTTGCCGGCCATTGCAAAATGGAGTGCATTCAATCTGCTTTTCTTACCAAAACTAACACACACATGCGTAAACTCATGCTGCTTTTTGCGGGGCTATTACTGTTTTATGGACAGATCTTTGCCCAGACCCGGACCATTACCGGGAAACTTACCGACCAAAGTGATAAACCTATTAGTGGTGCTTCTATCCAGATAAAAGGGAGCACCAGTGGAACCACAAGTGCACTTGATGGTACTTTCTCGTTAACTATACCAGGCACAGCCAGGACGCTCGTCATTACTTCTGTTGGGTATGCACCGGTGGAACATGCACTCGGAAGAGGAAATACAGTGACCATCTCATTAAAAACGCAGGATGAGGCGCTTGATGAGGTGGTAGTTGTTGCTTATGGTACCGTTAAAAAAAGCGAGTATACCGGGTCTGCGGCGCAGATAAATGCAGATGATATTACAAACCGTCCCATTTCGAATGTGACAAATGCTCTGGTAGGTTCTGCACCAGGTATTCAAACTTCAACAGCCGGCGGACAGCCAGGATCAGGTCCTGAAATCAGACTAAGAGGATTCAGTTCCATCTCTGCAAGCAGCAGTCCGTTGATCGTAGTTGATGGCGTTGTTTATGATGGAGGACTTGGTAACATCAATCCTGACGATGTGGAAAGCATTTCAACACTGAAAGATGCATCGACTACAGCTCTTTACGGATCACGTGGCGCAAATGGGGTTATTATGATAACCACCAAAAAAGGTAAGAGAAACCGTAGTCAGATTCAATTCAAGGTTACTCAGGGTATCACCCAGCGTGCTCTTCCTGAATACGACAGGGTTGATGCCTTTCAATATTATCCATTGATGTGGGAAGCTTATCGCAACTCTCTTGCTTATGCAACTACGCCAATACCAATGGCCGATGCAAGCCGCCTTGCTTCTGGTTTATATCCAAGATTTACTACCGGAAGTAATGCAGGACGTCAAAATTATAATGGCGCCGCTTACAGCGATATCAAACAACTGCTCGGATATAATCCTTTTAACGTAGCTGACAATGCAATTGTAAATCCTGATGGTACGCTCAACTCAGGTGCAACTCTCCTCTATGGCGATGATCTTGACTGGGCTGACCAGGCAACCCGGCAGGGAAGCCGCGGTGAATATGGCTTAAGTTATAGCGGCGGAGGAGACAAGTCTGATTATTTCGGTTCATTTTCTTATTCCGATGAGAAAGGCTTTGCAAACAAATCTGATTTCAAACGATTCTCAGGAAGGGTTAACGTTAACGTACAACCGATCAGCTGGTTCAAGACAGGATTTAATATTTCAGGGTCCTTTGTTAATTCAAACCGGGCTGCAACCGGTGGTATCGTAAATCCGTTTTACTTTTCCAGGTACATTGCGCCGATTTACCCGGTTTATGCTCATAATCCAACAACCGGAGAGTACCTGCTTGATGCTGCGGGCAAACAGTTTTATGACTATGGAAGTCTTACCCAGCTTGGTTTGCCTTCCAGGCCATATAATACGGGCCGGCATACTATTGCGGAAAACCTCTGGAACCAGGATTATCTTAAAAGGAATATCATAAGTGCAAGAACTTTCGGAGAAATAGGTTTTACTGATTATCTGAAGTTTACCACAAATATCAGTGTTGATATCCAGGACTACCTTATAATGGGTTATGACAACAAACTTGTTGGTGATGGTGCACCCGGTGGTAGGGCAGACCGTGAAAATGAGAAAATCACATCATATACTTTCAACCAGTTATTGAACTTCAACAAAAAATTCGGCGAACACAATGTTTCTGCATTGCTGGGGCATGAGAATTATGACTATACAGAAAATAGCCTATATGGATTCAAGCAGGGCCAGATCGTTGATGGTGTGACTGAACTCCCGAATTTTGCAACCATAAACAGTACTACTTCGAACGAAGAAAAATCAAAGATCGAAAGTTATTTCTCTCGTCTCGGTTATGACTATAGTGGGAAATATTTTGTAACCGGAACATTAAGACGTGATGGAAACTCTAAGTTCTCCAAACTGGTACGTTGGGATAATTTTTGGTCAGTTGGTGCTGCCTGGAGGCTCGACAAAGAAGCTTTCTTCAATGCACCATGGGCGGAACTGGTAAAGCTCAGGGCTTCCTACGGTAAAGTAGGTAATGATGCCGGTATCGGTAATTTTCCATACCAGGCGTTGTATACCCTTGGTCGTAATAATGCACTTGAACCAGGTTTAACACTTGGTGGCCTGCCAAACGATTCTTTAACATGGGAAACATCAAAAAGTGTTGATGTTGGTGTTGACTTTGCATTATTTAAAAACAGGATCTCGGGTAGCGTTGAATATTTTTACCGTGAAACGGATGGATTAATTTTTGACGTACCACAGCCCTTGTCTAATGGAGGAACCACCGGAGGTGCATTAACAATTACCCAAAACATCGGTAGTCTTTGGAATAAAGGACTTGAGGTGCAGTTGAATGGTGACATAATCCGCAGTAAAAACTTTACCTGGAACATGAACATCAATTTCACGACGTTCAAGAACCGTATCACCAAGATGCCGCAGGGAAGAAAGGAAATTATTGATGGCACCAAGAAGCTGATGGAAGGTCAATCTATTTATGACTTCTGGCTTCGCCATTATTATGGGGTAGATCCAACAGATGGGGCGGCGCTTTATGCATATAATACATACAACGCAGCAAATAGCCGGATCCTGGACAATGGTAAGGGTGGTAAGGATACTGTCACTACAGATATTAACAATGCGAAGTTTTTTTACACTGGCACATCTGCTATTCCTGATTTTTATGGAAGTGTAGCAAATACATTCAGCTATAAAGGCTTTGATCTTACTTTCGTTTTGACATACCAGGTTGGCGGACAGGTATATGATGGTTCATATGCTGGTCTTATGCACTCTGGCACTTATGGTAGTGGTTTGCATACCGATATGCTTGGACGCTGGACCAAGCCTGGAGACATTACCAATGTTCCAAGATTGGATAATAGCAAAATCACAATATACGGAGCTCAGTCTGACAGATGGTTGACCAGTGCTTCTTATGTGAGTATCAATAATGTAAACCTTGGATATAATTTTCCTGCAAAATGGCTGTCAAACATTAAAGCAACCGGTGCCAGAATTTACCTGAGTGCTGAGAATGTTTACTTTTTCTCAAAAAGAAAAGGGATGAATGTGAATGGTAATTTCAGCGGTACAACCGGCGACACTTACAATGCCGCCCGGGTCCTGACTGCAGGTATCAACTTTAATTTCTAAAAGTTATAGCAATGAGAAACATAACAAAATATATTACTGCTTTGGTTGTGATGGTGCTTGGCGCAACTTCATGCAGCAAAGAATATCTTGAAACTGCACCAACAAACGAAACGGCGGTCGCAACTGTTTTTACAACAACTACCAATGCTTTTGCTGCCTTGAACGGTATGCACAGGTACATGTATAGTCAGTGGTTTGGCCAACAGGACCAGGGAGGACAGAGCGGTAACATGCTGTATATGGATGTGATGGGTGAGGACCTTGTAATGACTGCCCAGTCTAATGGTTGGTTAATTTCAACTTACAAATGGCAAACTCATCGTAATGCAAACAGTAGTGTAAGCTCCTATAACTACCTGTTTTATTATGCGATGATTGGTAATGCTAATCTGATTCTTGCCAACATCGATAACGTGGAAGGACCTGAAGCTGAGAAAAAACTGATCAAAGGACAAGCGCTTGCCTATCGCGGTTGGGCTTATTTTCAAATGATTCAATTGTTTGGTAAACGATTTGATAAGGCAAATGCAAATGCTTATCCAGGCGTACCAATCGTTCTTACACCCCAGACTACTGCAACGCCAAGATCTACAGTTGCAGAAGTTTACACTCAGATTAATAAGGATCTGGATGAAGCTATCGTTCAACTTGCAGGATACACCCGTTCAAACAAAAGTCACATCAATATAAATGTTGCGAAGGGCTTCAAAGCACGAGTAGCGCTAGCTCAGCAAGAGTGGGCAACTGCAGCAACAATGGCTGCTGAAGCAAGGCAAGGTGTGACCTTAATGACTAATGCACAGTATATGGCCGGATTCAACGATTATACCAATCCGGAATGGCTTTGGGGTTCACGCCAGCAAGCTGATCAAACAACATTCTTCTATTCGTTTTTTGCTTATATGTCTGCAAACTTTGGATCAACAAATATCAGGGGTAATCCTAAAGCAATCAATTCAAAGCTTTACAGCATGATCAGGTCAACAGATGTAAGAAAGCAACTCTGGGATTCAACAGGTACTAATACTGCTTTTCCAATTCCGTTAAGTCCTGCAGGTATTCGCAAACCTTATATGAACCGTAAATTCCTTTCCGGGGGTGGCGAAGCAAGCAGTATCGGCGATGTACCTTTGATGAGAGCTGCTGAAATGTATCTTATCGAAGCAGAAGCAAAAGCGAGAATGGGTGGACAGGATGCCGCAGCTGCTGCAACTCTTTACACACTGGCTCGTCTGAGAGATCCTTCATACGTTATGTCGACCAACACCGGTGTGGCACTGATCAATGAAATCATGACTCAACGCAGAATAGAACTTTGGGGCGAAGGGTTCAGATTTTATGATCTGAAACGTACAAACGGTCCGCTTGACAGAACAGGTGCAAACCATGACGGAGGTCTTACCGGCGGATTGTTTAATGTCCCGGCAGGTGATATCCAATGGGAGTTCCTGATCCCACAGGCAGAGATCAACAATACAAATGGAGTTGTAATTCAGAATCCCCTATAAAAATCAAAATATAAATGGAAGGGCTGCTTCAATCTATTGAAGTGGCCCTTTTTTATGCAAGTGCCTTTCATGTTAAAAAAACAAAATGATAAGATAAATATATTATTATGTCTGTTAACATTAAATCTGAGATTTAATCCTGCTTTAATAGTTTGCTTAAATTCTATATATAATTAAAATAAAATCTAAAGAACGAACTCGACAAGTTGGTTAAAACTTATTGAAATATGTTGAAAAAACAGCATTGAATTTTTTCTAATGAATATCGCTGAGTTATAAATAATTTCTAACGCCGACAGGGACACTCATTTTGATTCTGGAAAAACCTTGGCTCTAGTCAACTTCTTTTAATAAATCTTTTATGTGCGTTCATTTATGCAGCATGTGATATAAATTTGGTGTCCACATCAGGCACTAACAGTCTGATCAAAACGAAAATAAACTACACTGCACATGAGAAAAATGCTTGGAATTTTCCTGGGCTTGCTATTGGCTACTACGCAATTGCTGGCCCAGAACCGAACCCTTTCTGGAAAAGTCACCTCTTCGGATGGCTCTCCAATCCCAAATGTTTCTGTTTTAGTTAAAGGGACAAACATCGGTACAACTACAACTACCGATGGTTCATATTCACTATCTGCACCAGAAGGTGCAAAAACATTAATCTTTTCATCTGTTGGATTAATTCAACAGGAAATCAGTATCGGTAATAAACAAACTATCGATGCCGCCTTAAAGACTTCAGACGAAGCTCTGCAAGAAGTTGTTGTTGTCGGATATGGCACACAACGTCGCGGCGAATTCACAGGTTCTGTTGCCAGCGTAAAAGGTGCGGTTATTGCACAAAAACCTGTTCAGAGCTTTGAACAGGCACTTGGCGGACGTGCTGCGGGTGTTCAAATCACTGTTCCAAATGGTGTTGTGAATAATCCTCCGGTATTCCGTGTTCGGGGAACAAACTCAATCTCACTGAGTTCTTATCCATTAATAGTTATTGATGGGGTTCCAACCTATACAGGTGATATTGGCGGTACAAATGCTCCAACAAATCCACTGGCAAGTATCAACCCAAATGATATCGAGAGTATTGATATCGCAAAGGATGCTGCAGCTACATCGATCTACGGTAGCCGCGCTGCAAACGGCGTTGTATTTGTGACAACGAAGAAAGGTAAAGCGGGAAAAACCAAGATCACTTATGATGGCTGGGCTTCATGGAGTAACCCAATCAGGCTTGTTGATGTGCTTGACGGCGCTCAGTACACAGCTTATAAGAATCAGGCATTGAGAAATTCAAATCTGTATAACGACAATGCAGCGGATGCAGTTGCAGATATGTATTTTAAACAAGCTACCGGGCCGAACGGACAACCAGTTAATACAAATTGGTACGATGAGGTTTATCGCACAGGTTTTTCGCATAACCATTCGATCAGCGTTTCAGGTGCTAACGAATCTACCAGTTATTATTTCGGAGCTGGTTATACAAACCAGGAAGGTATTCTGAAAAGAAACGATTTCAAACGTCAGAATATATTATTTAACGTAGATAGCCGTTTGAATAAAGTATTAACTGTTGGTGGTAAGATAGCTTTTTCAAACGAACTTAATATAGCGAACGGACCAACTGGCGGGCTTTCAGGTGAAGGCTTTACTGTGGCAGGTCTCGGAAGAACTGCAGTTGTTAATTCGCCGAATGTTTCGCCATATAACAATGATGGCAGCTACAACATCGGTTCTCAGTATATCGGGGTTCAGGACAATGTGGGTATTTCCCAGGTTGGTTTCTATAACCCGGTTCCATTGCTCGATCTGAACAGGTCTGATAATGAAAACAATCACCTCCAGGCCAACATCTATGTACAGGTGAAACCTTTCTCCTGGCTTACATTGAAATCCTTGTATGGTGTTGATAACATTTACCTGGATAATGAGTCGTTCCAGACGCCAGTTCATGGCGATGGCAGAACTGCAGTTGGTAGTGCAACAAGCAGTTACACCAAACCTAAAACCTGGTTGTGGACCAACACCGCTCAATTTAACTATGACTTTAATACGGTCCATAGCATGAGTTTGCTTGTTGGTAGCGAGCAACAAAGAAGAACAAGTAAAGGATTTGGTCTGAACCGCCAGGGATTATCTGATCCTCAGTTCGACATCATTCAGGCCGGTTATAACCTGAATAACAGTTCCGGTCTTGTGTTCGGAGAAAATTATATGTTGTCTGGTTTTGGACGACTGAACTATAATTACGATAAGCGATACTATGTTTCTGGAAATATCCGCCAGGATGAATACTCCGGCCTTGGTAAAAAGAAAGGTACATTCTGGGGTGCATCATTAGCCTGGGAAGTAACAAACGAAAAATTCTGGGAATCTACCGGGCTTAATAACATTTTAAGCAGCCTCAAAGTAAGAGGTAGCTACGGTAAAGTCGGAAACATCGGTGGTATTGGAAACTATGAATCATATTCGACTTACACTACCAGTTTATATGGTGGTATACCAACACTTGGCTTAGGTGCTATCGGTAATCCAACACTTGCCTGGGAAACCAGCACCAAAACTGATGTGGGATTATCTTTCGGTGTTTTGAATGACAAAATCACATTTGATGTAGCCTACTATCATAATGATATTGATAACCTCATTCTCGGGGTAACTCAGGCGCCTTCCACCGGCTTAGGTAGTATTAATTCCAATGTAGGCAGAATGTACAACAAAGGATTGGAGTTGGTTCTGAATGCAACACCAATTGAGAGTAAAGACTTCTCATGGACTACCTCATTTAATATATCATTTAATAAAAACGAGGTAACATCTCTTGCTCCGGGATTAGATGAGTTGCCTTTTTCAACTTCCGGTAACGAACTTACCAATAAAACGCTGCCCGGTTATTCTCTCGGTCAATTGTTTGTAGTAAGAACAGGTGGCGTGGATCCTGCAACAGGAAGAAGGATTTTTTATACAAAAGACGGATCTCCGGTTCTCTATCAGCACTATGTAGCACCTGGTTCCGGTCAATTCAACTGGAGCAATCCTGATGGAACATCACATGTGCCAATTACCCAGGCTGCTGACGGTATTATATATGCGCCTACTCAACCAAAATCTTATGGTGGCTGGGATAATACATTCCGGTACAAAGGGTTTGAATTGAATGCACTTATTACTTATCAGACCGGTTTCTATCTCTACTATGGAACACAGGCCGGTTTGAGAGATCAGCGTTACTGGAACAACGAAGTCGGAGTTTTAACTGCATGGCAGAAACCAGGCGACGTAAGTAAATTTCCTAAGCCTTATTATAATGACAACGTTTCAAATGGCAGCACAATGCCAATCTCTGAAAACGTTGTTAAGGGAGATTTCCTGAAACTCAGGAACCTTACGCTTTCATACACCCTGCCAGCCGGCCTTACCAAAAAAGTAGGTATGACTAATGGAAGGTTTTATGTAAGTGCTCAGAATCTTGCAATGATTACAAATTATCCAGGTTCAGATCCGGAAACATCAACAAATGGTGGTGAAAACTCCGGCCAGGGTGTTGACCGTAATAATGTGGCAAATGCAAGAATACTTACGGTTGGTCTGAATGTTGGGTTTTAAATTCTATGATTATTAAAGAAATTACAATGAGAAATAAGATCTATGCAATTTTCTTCGGCTTGATTCTAACTTCAGCCGGAGCCTGCAAGCGGGAATTATTGAATCCTGTTCCAGAAACATCAGTAAGTGATGTTACCGCATTCGATACACCTGATCGGGTATTAAGCCAGGTAAATGGCTTGTATGCACAACTAAAAGGTGGCAAATTCTATGGTGGCCGCTATGTTGTTTACAATGACGTGAGAGGTGAAGACTTTACCAATGTCACCAACAACAATATCACCGCGGCAGATTTGTGGAGTTTTTCAATCAACGGTAGTTCTGCCACTATCATGGATACCTGGGCCAGGGCCTACTCAACTATTAATCAATGTAACCTGTTTCTTGAAGGCATGGCCGAAACCGGAACAGCAGTAGTGGGAGAAGCAAAAGCTAAAAATTATTTAGCCGAAGCAAAGTTTATCCGTGGCTTAAGCTACTATAGTCTTCTTCAGCTTTTTGCCAAACCTTATTGGGATGGCAACGGAAGTCAACCCGGACTTCCACTTCGATTAACAGGAATTAAAGGACCTGGTTCTTCGGATCTGGTAAGAAGTACTGTAGCGGAAGTTTACGCCCAGGTTATTGCTGATCTGAATTCGGCTGAGACAGATTTACCTTTAACTTACCCAACAGGTGCTACACAGGCATTTACCAACACAACCCGTGCACATAGGAATACGGCAATTGCTTTGAAGACCCGTGTATATCTGAGCATGAGAAAATATGCTGAAGTTATCACCGAGGCAAACAAAATTGTTCCGGCAACTGCACCATTTAAAGCTGCGACAGGTATTGCTCATGAACTCCAGGCCGATATTACAAATGTCTTTAAAACGCCATACACTACATCAGAATCTATTATGTCTATGCCGTTTACCACAGACAGTCGTGACGTATCCGGTACTCAAAATCAACTTGGTACTTATTTTTACAACAATGGCTCAGTTGGTTCTGCGGAATTCATGTTGGCTGTTGATGGTATCATCACTGATGCAGGTTGGAAAACTACTGACAAAAGAAGAAGCTTTGTTTATACAAACGCAACTACCAGCCGTAAGTATCTTTCGAAGTATACCCAGCCTTCACCTTATACAGACTATGTACCAGTAATAAGATATGCTGAGGTTCTTTTGAATCTTGCTGAAGCAAAAGTGAGAACAACCAATACAGTCGATGCTCAGGCTATTGCTTTACTGAATGCTGTTCGGGGTCGTTCAGATGCAACAACTGT